>DGUE01000028.1:4269-8411 GCA_002393895.1 Bacteroidales bacterium UBA4318 | reverse complement strand
CGCGTGAAGGTGGTCAAGAACAAGATGGCTCCGCCTTTCAAGAAGGCAGAGTTCGACATCGTTTTCGGCGAGGGCATCTCCCACAGCGGTGAGCTGGTGGACCTCGGCGTGGAGTTCGATGTCATCCAGAAATCAGGTTCCTGGTTCAGCTACAATGGCGACAAGCTTGCCCAGGGGCGCGAAGCCGTCAAACAACTTCTCAAAGACAACCCCGAACTGGCCGACGAGATTGAAACCAAAATCCGTGAGGCACTTAAAGCGGTTAAGGACTGATGGCAGAGAAAAAAATCATTTTGACTGGAGACCGCCCCACGGGGCGGCTCCATATCGGGCATTACGTAGGGTCGCTGCGCAGGCGCGTCGAGCTCCAGAACAGCGGGGAATACGATAAGATATTCATCATGATTGCCGATGCACAGGCACTCACCGACAATGCCGACAATCCCGAAAAGGTGCGTCAGAACATTATCGAGGTGGCTCTGGACTACCTGTCGGCAGGGCTGGATCCGGAGAAGAGTAATCTCTTCATACAGAGCCAGATAAGCGAGCTCACCGAGCTCACCTTCTTCTATAATAACCTGGTGACGGTGCAAAGGCTTCAGCGCAATCCTACCGTGAAGCAGGAGATACAGCTGCGCGGCTTCAACGACGATGCCGCGGCGGACAACAAGGCCGGCATTCCGGTTGGCTTCTTCTGCTACCCCATCAGCCAGGCGGCGGACATCACGGCGTTCAAGGCCACCACGGTTCCTGTCGGGGACGACCAGCTACCCATGATCGAGCAGACCCGCGAGATCGTGCGCAGGTTCAACGCCACCTATGCACCCGTGCTGGTGGAGCCTTCGGCCCTGCTGCCGGAAGGGGAATCCTGCATGCGCCTTCCAGGCACCGACGGCAAGGCCAAGATGAGCAAGAGCCTTGGCAACTGCATCTATCTGTCGGACACCTCCGAGGCCGTGCGCGAGAAGATCCGCGGCATGTACACGGATCCTGGGCATTTGCAGGTCAGCGACCCCGGAAAGGTGGAAGGGAACACTGTGTTCACATATCTGGATGCCTTCTGCAAGCCTGAGCATTTCGAGAAGTTCGCTTCCTGCTTCGTTGGGAAGAAGGTTTCGTTCTCGTTTGCTTCGCTGGACGAGATGAAGGCGCAGTACCGCGCCGGCGGCCTTGGGGACGTGATGTGCAAGAACTTCCTCTATGAGGTTCTGGAAGATACCCTCGCTCCTATACGCGAGAGGCGCCACAAGTTTGAGCAGGACATTCCCTATGTGTACGAAGTGCTGCGCAAGGGCTCAGAAGCAGCCCGCGAGGTTGCCGCTCAGACCCTTGCCGAGGTCAAGCGCGCCATGAAGATCAACTACTTCGAGCCCGGCGTGCTGGATGCCCTGATTGCCGAGCAGAGCGAGAAGTACCGGTAGATGCTTCCGGGCCGTGGTTTCTGGGCCGTGGCAGATTGTAGCGCCTCCGGGCCGTGGCGGCCAACTAACTGAATTTCAACCATTTAACCACAAGCCTCCCCTCTTGTTTTTCAGGGGAGGCTTGTAATTAATACGCTGATAATCAGCGCCATATCTGCCATGCGCTATTTCAGCCGGCAACGGCGGAGAGCCGCTTTATTATTCTTCGGCCAGGGCTTTGTTGAAGCACTCGCGGCAGAGGGGCTCGTAGATGTCCTTCTCGCCGAGCACGACCAGTTTGCGGCTCTTGCTGAGGCGATGGGAATGGTTGGCGAGGCCGCCGCATTTTACGCAGATGGCGTGCACTTTCTGCACGTCTTCCGCAATGGCCATGAGGGCCGGGATGGGGCCGAAGGGCTTTCCAAGATAGTCGGTGTCCAGGCCTGCGGCAATCACGCGGACCCCGCGGTTGGCCAGAGCCTGGCAGACCGCTGCCAGATTCTCTCCGAAGAACTGCGCTTCATCAATACCAACAACCTGCACCTCGGGGCCGATCTTGAGCATCTCGGCAGCATCCTTGATGGGCTTGCTGGTGATGCTGTGGGAATCGTGCGAAACCACTTCCACGTCGGAATAGCGGTTATCCACCGATGGCTTGAATATGGCAATCACCTGGTTTGCAAACTGGGCCCTGCGGAGCCTGCGGATGAGTTCTTCTGTTTTCCCCGAGAACATGGAGCCGCATACGACTTCGATGCAGCCGCTCTTTTTGGTATTGTTTTCTGCGTACATTTTGGTTAAATTTGTCGTCGACTTGTTGTGCAAAGATAGCAATAAGTCCCGTTTTATGAAAGGAAAACTTTACATTGTGCCAACCCCGGTAGGGAACCTTGAAGACATGACCTTCAGGGCTGTGGAGATATTGAAGGAGGCGGATCTGATCCTGGCCGAGGATACGCGTACGAGTTCCGTTCTCCTGGATCATTACGGCATACGCAGGCCGCTGCAGTCGCATCACAAATTCAATGAGCACCAGACTGCCGAACGCGTTAAGGAAGTCATCGCCTCCGGCAAGAACGTGGCGCTGATAAGCGACGCCGGCACCCCCGGCATCTCCGATCCGGGCTTCCTGCTTGCCCGCACCTGCGCGGCGGAAGGTATTGAGGTTCAGACGCTTCCCGGCGCCACCGCATGCATCCCTGCCATTGTATCTTCCGGCCTGCCTTGCGACCGTTTCTGCTTCGAAGGATTCCTCCCGCAGAAAAAGGGCCGCCAGACCCTGCTGCAGTCCCTGGCCGCCGAGTCCCGGACCATGGTTTTCTATGAATCCCCCCGCCGTCTGGTGAAGACTCTGGAGCAGTTTGCCGAGGTCTTCGGGCCTGAACGCCCGTGCAGCGTCGCGCGTGAGATCTCCAAGCTCCACGAAGAGCATGTCCGCGGCAGCCTTTCCGAGGTGCTGGAGCATTTCCGGGCCGAGGAGCCGAAAGGCGAGATAGTCGTGGTCGTGGGTGGCGCGGTTGTCGAAAAGGGGGAACACAAGAATAAATATAAGGAGTAGGAGGGTCGTGGCATGAAGGCTTCTTTTAAGACGGGGGCAATCGCCCTCGCTTTTCTCGTCCTTGGCTTTGAACTGGCGTTGTTCGTGCATCGCGCCGCGGTTGAACGCGTGGTTGCCAACCGCGACAGGCCGGATACGGTGTATGTTGTGCGGGGAGCACGGGAGGATGTTCCCTCACCGACCGTCTCGCCTGGCACACACGCAAGCCCACCCACGCTCAACCCCACCGCTGACGCGGTCCCCCCTCTAAGCCGAGGGTGGCGTAGGTCCTGTGAGGGAACATCCTCCCGTTTTACCCATAATCAACAACAAAACAACAGGTCCAGCCAGTCGCGGTTGGCTGGGGAAGGGGAACCGGTGGTCGTTGAAAGAAGGGGCAGCCATGGGGCGGCGGCGAGGGCGATGTATGAGAAGGCGCCGCAGAGGCGGGTGGAGAGTTTCCGCTTCAATCCAAATACAGTGACTTTGGAAGAACTGTGCCGGCTGGGGTTCACCGAGAAGCAGGCGCAGTCGATAATCAACTACCGAGAGAAGGGCGGCAGGTTCAGGAGGAAGGCAGATTTTGCAAAGAGCTATGTGGTGGCAGATTCGGTGTTCAAACGCCTGGAGCCGTTCATCGACATCCCCAAAATCGATATTAATAAGGCGGATTCTGCGGCGTTCGACGCCCTTCCCGGAATCGGCGGCTGGTTTGCGCACAGGATGGTGGAATACAGGGAGCAGCTGCGTGGTTACAGTTGCCCGGAGCAGTTGATGGAAATCTGGCATTTCGATCAGGAAAAGTTCGATGGGCTAAAAGACCTCATAACATGCTCGCCATCAGAACCTTATCCCTTCTGGACCGGCAGCGTGGAAGATATCCGCAACCACCCCCATATCCGCAACTGGCAGACCGCCCGGGACATCGTTTTCTATCGCGATCACAATCCGCCGGAAAAACTGACTGTCGATGGCCTGCTGCAGGCCGGGATAATCACCGAAGAACAGGCAGGGCGTCTCCGTCGTTGCCGGCTGAAATAGCGCATGGCAGATATGGCGCTGATTATCAGCGTATTAATTACAAGCCTCCCCTGAAAAACAAGAGGGGAGGCTTGTAATTAAATGGTTGAAATTCAGTTAGTTGGCCGCCACGGCCCGGAGGCGCTACAATCTGCCATGGCCAGGAAGGGCCGGGCCGTGTCTGG
>DGUE01000028.1:0-4140 GCA_002393895.1 Bacteroidales bacterium UBA4318 | reverse complement strand
CGGGCCGTGTCTGGAAGGTGGTTTTAGGGCAGGCAGACACCAGGAAGGGCCGGGCCGTGTCTGGAAGGTGGTTTTAGGGCGGGCAGACACCAGGAAGGGCCGGGCCGTGTCTGCAAGGTGGTTTTCGGGAGGGCAGACACCAGGAAGGGCCGTTCCGTGTCTGGAAGGTGGTTTTCGGGAGGGCAGACACCAGGAAGGGCCGGGCCGTGTCTGCAAGGCAATTGACGGGCGGGAAGCGGGGTACATCCGAGCATCATCCGCGAGGATGATGGTCCAGGATGGCCTTCTGCCAGGTGGCAGTGTCGATGTGGGTATAGATTTCGGTAGTGAGTATACTCTCGTGGCCCAGCATTTCCTGCACAACACGCAGGTCCGCACCATTCTCGATCAGGTGCGTAGCAAAACTGTGGCGGAAAGTATGGGGGGATATCTCCTTGTCCACCCCGGCCAGCAACGCGGCCTTTTTGACCATGTTGAACACCGAAACCCGGCTCAGGGGCTTGCCGAAGCGGTTCAGGAACACATAGTCGTCGTAGGCGGGGTCGAAGGCATCCGGGCGCATGGCGAGCCAATCTCTATAGGCCTCCACAGCTGCCCCTCCCATGGGTACCAGGCGCTCCTTGTCCCCTTTTCCTATGATACGCACGAAGCCTTCCGTCTCGTAGACGTTGGAAATCTTCAGAGAACAGACTTCCGAAACGCGGAGGCCGCAGCCATAGAGGATTTCCAGGATTGCGCGGTCCCGGACCCCGTTCCAGCTGCGGGTATCCACACCTTCGATAATGGCTGTAACCTCATCTACAGAAAGCACTTCCGGGAGATATTTGCCCAGTTTGGGATACTCTACGGCATCGCAGGGATTGTCGCTTCGCTCCCCTTCCAGCACCAGATAGTCGAAAAACGAACGCAGAGAGCTCAGGAGGCGGGACTGGCTGCGTTTGGAGATGGACCCCGAACGGGAGGCGAGGTAGTTGCCTATGTCAAAGCTTTCGGCACGCAGGGGATCCCCCTCAAAACCCGAAAAGAACGCAGAGACATCTGAGCAGTAGGACGACGTAGTGTTTTCAGACATATTCCGTTCCACCCGCAGGTAGTAGCGGTACGCCTTCAGCATTTTGTCTTTCAGATCAGCCATATCTCCACAAATATAAATAAAAATAGTATATTTGTAGGCTATGCGCAGTAAGAAGGCTGTCATATTGTTCAGTTTGCTCCTCGCAACCATGCTTTGCGGGTGCACCAAGGAATCCGACCGGAGTGCCTACCCCCGGGAGGAGTTCGTGCTGGTGTACTACTGCGCCGGGTTCAACGACCTGTCTTCCAACATCCAGGGCAACCTGAGCGTGTTGAAAAAGGCCGATCTCCCGTTCAAGGGGTCCAAGCATAAAGTGCTGACATTCACCCACTTCGCCACCACCAACAACGATTTCAATACCCTCACTCCCTCGCATCTGGTGCAGCTCACGAAAGACTTCGGAAAGGTCCATGCGGACACCCTCCTCACCCTGGAGCCCACCCGCTATGCAACGGATCCCGAAGTGATGCACGAGGTTCTGGAGGCCGTCAGGAACATGTATCCCAACGCCCACTACGGGCTGGTGGTGTCTTCCCATGGCACGGGGTGGCTCCCCGCCGGCAAATACAGCAGCGGCAGCGTGATCCAGTTCTCCAACAGGAGGCATGCTGAGGGCCTGCCCATCTACCGCTACAACGAGAACCCCGACGAACCCAAGGTCAAAACCTTCGGGGCTGAGGTGAAGATGCAGAACGGGCAGAAACTCTCCCAGGAAATGAGCATACAGAGCATGGCCGCGGCCATCCCCATGCATCTGGACTACCTGCTTTTCGACGCCTGCCTCATGGGCGGGGTGGAGGTCGCATACGAGTTCAAGGATGTGGCAGACAAGGTGGCATTCTCCCCCACCGAGGTGCTTGCAGACGGGTTCGATTACTCGGATATCAGCACCCTCCTCAGCGACACTCCCAACATCGAGGGCTTCTGCAAGCTGTATTTCGACCACTACGACAAGATGAACAGCTATGCCACTATCACCGTAGTGAACTCTTCCGGGATGGAAGCTTTTGCGCAGACCTGCAAGACCCTGTTCAGCAAATACCGCAGCAGCATTTACGCCCTTAACACACTGAGCGGGGTGCAGCCCTATTTCCGCTCCGGGCACCACTGGTTCTACGACCTGCAGGACATCCTGCAGAAGGCCGGCATGTCGCCCGCAGACAAGAACCTGTTCCAGCAGGCCCTCGATTCATGCATCAGCTACAAGGCCACCACTCCCATGTTCCTCTCCATCGACATCGTCACCTACAGCGGCCTGAGCATGTATCTGCCGGGGGCCGGGGATGCCGGGCTGAACGAGTTCTATAAGACTCTTAAGTGGAACAAAGCCACAGATTTGGTAGAATAAGCAAAAATATCTATATTTGCGCCCGCATTTCATAAAACCCTATTGAAGGGCTTTGGTGCAATGGGATCCGGACCCAGTTTTCCGGATTGAGTAACACATTTTAAAAATAAAGAAATGAAGCATTTCGCACTTAACGGCCAGACCCGTGAGGTTGGCAACAAAGCAGTCATCAAGGCATTCCGCAAGCAGGGCCTCGTCCCTTGCAATCTCTATGGCAACGGAATGGACAACGTTCTCTTCACAGTTGTGGAAAAAGATCTCAAGGGCCTGCTCGGCACTCCCTATTCCCACATCATCGACCTTACCCTCGATGGGAATAAGACCTACACCGTGATCCTCCACGAGCTCCAGTTCCACCCCGTGAAAGACAACTGCCTCCACATCGACTTCCTCGCAGTAGACGAGAAGAAGCCCATCGCCATCAACGTTCCCATCAAGTTCGAGGGACACGCTATCGGCGTACAGAAGGGTGGTAAGTTTGTTCCCGGTGCAAGGAAGCTGCGCATCAGCGCCCAGATGGAGAACCTTCCGGACGATATCACCATCGACATCACCAAGCTCGACCTCGACAAGAAGATCAAGGCCGGTGACGTGAAGATCGAGAAGGTTTCCGTGCTTACCGACAAAGACGCCATCCTCTGCCTCGTCAAGACCACCCGCAACGTGGACACCAGCGCAGCAGCCACTGAGGCCGAGTAAAAATTGCTCCCATTATGGCAGGCGAGAGCTATCTGGTGGCAGGTCTGGGCAATATAGGCCCGGAATACGCCGGAACCCGCCACAACATGGGTTTTATGGTATTGGATGCGTGGGCCCACGCATCCAATATCCATTTTGAAACACAACGTTACGGAGATCTTGCGGTAATCAGTCTGAAAGGCCGCAGCATCTATCTCCTCAAGCCCTCCACCTATATGAACCTTAGCGGAAATGCAGTCCGCTACTGGCTGAGCAAGCTTCCCGTCACCACGGAGAGGCTGCTTGTGATCTGCGACGACATCAACCTCCCCTTCGGCACCGTGAGGATGCGAAAGAGCGGGAGCGACGGCGGGCATAACGGGCTGAAGAACATTGAGGAAACGATTGAGACCAGGGACTACACACGCATCCGCCTCGGAGTCGGTCACGACTTCGCGGATGGTGCCCAGATAGACTATGTGCTTGGCACGCTTTCCGAGGAAGAGAAGGAAGCGATGCCCCAGATTTGCGAGAGGGTAATCCAGGGGGTGATAGACTGGATTTTTGTAGGTGCAGACCGCGCAATGAACGTCTTAAACACCAAAAATGCAACGAAAAAGGGTTGAAAAAGTATTTTTTTTCAAAAAAACTTTGCAATTCTTTAACTTATTGATTATCTTGCCACTCGCTAATTGGAAGCTACATAATACAGTACTATTTTATAAACCTTTAAATTAAAAAGAAATGAAAAAGCTTGTTGAAAAAATCAATGCTGAAATCGCTGATTTCCAGGTGAACGCTGAAGCTCAGCTCGTAAAGGGAAATAAGGCAGCAGGTGCTCGCGCACGCAAGGCCGCTCTCGCCCTCATGAAGGATCTCAAAGAGTTCCGTGCATGCTCCGTTGCTGAGGCTAAGAAATAATTTTGCAATTTTTGAAAAAAAACTTGCAACGTTCCTAAAACCGTCTGCATCTATATTGCAGGTTTAGGTTTTAGTACACGTCTAAGGGTCGAGGGCCGTGAGGCTGGCGGCCCTTTGC
>DGUE01000186.1 GCA_002393895.1 Bacteroidales bacterium UBA4318 | reverse complement strand
CTGCAAAGGATAAGAGCACAGGCAAAGAGCAGCACATCCGCATTGAGGCATCCAGCGGCCTGAGCGAAGACGAGATCAAGCGCATGCGCGACGAGGCCAAGGCGAATGAAGATGCCGACAAGGCCGCCAAGGAGCGTGTGGACAAGATCAACAACGCTGATGCCCTCTGCTTCCAGGCAGAGAAGTTCCTGAAGGATAATGGTGACAAGGTTTCCGCCGATGTCAAGGCAGAGGTCGAGAGCAACCTGAATCCTCTCAAGGAGGCAGTCAAGAACCAGAACCTGGCAGATATCGACCGCTACTCCGAAGCTCTCAGCAAGGCTTTCGAAAAGATGTATCAGGCCGGCCAGCAGGCACAGGGCGGTGCGGGATTCAATCCCGGCCAGGGCGGGCCTCAGGGAGGCCCCCAGGGAGGCCCTCAGGGCCCCGGCCCCGACTACGGCGGAGGCAACGCTCCCGACGAACAGTAATCGGTAATAACAATAAAGAAAGCGCCCGAAGTGATTCGGGCGCTTTCATATTTGATAATAATTTTCCCAAATTTACTAATATAATCGGTAATTTTGAGTAAATTGCGGGATATGAAAAAGATTATCCTTCTCTCATGCCTTTTTGCAGGCGTAGTGGCTTGCAGCGCCAAAGTAGATGTTTCCAGTGTCGTCACCCTTGCAGCTGAACAGTGCAAGATTATGGACAAGTCGCTGAGCGACACCCGTATGCCTAAAACCTTCAAAGACGGAGAACTCATCACCTCCAAACTGAGCTGGTGGTGTAGCGGATTCTATCCCGGAGTATGCTGGTACACCTATAAACTTGGGAAGGACGAATCCATGAAGGAATTAGCCCTGAAACAGACAGCCAAAATGCTGAACGTCAAGGCATTGAACAGGCAGCACGACATCGGCTTCCAAATGCAGGCCAGTGTTCTTCATGCCTATGATGAAACCGGCGACAGCCTGTATCTCCCCGTGATCCGGGAGGCGGCAGAACTGCTCGCAAGCCGCTTCTCCCCGGTCACAGGCACCATCAAAAGCTGGGATAACAAGCGCTATACCTACCCTGTCATCATAGATAACATGATGAACCTGGAGCTCCTGACCTACGCCTCCCGCCTCTTCGGAGTGCCCGAGTGGAAGGAGATGGCCATCACGCATGCGCGCACCACCATGAAGAATCATTTCCGCGATGATTATTCTTCATATCACGTAGTGGATTACAATCCTGAGGACGGCAGCATTATCGCAAAGAAGACCCATCAGGGCTACGCCGACGAATCTGCCTGGGCACGTGGCCAGGCCTGGGGCCTGTATGGCTTTACCATGATGTTTCGCGAAACCGGCGAGGAAGACTTCCTGCGCCAGGCAGAAGGCATAGCTTCGTTCCTTATGCCCAAACTTTCCGGCAGGCCGGTTCCGGCATGGGATTTCGATGCTCCCAAAGAATCCATCGGGCAGGATGACGCTTCTGCTGCCGCAATCATGGCTTCCGCCTTCCTGGAACTTGGGCATATCACCGGCAAGAAGGAATACGTGAATCAGGCCAAGACCATTCTCAAGGCCCTCGGCAAGAGCAAGTATCTCTGCACCCCCGGGGAATGCGGCGGCTTCATACTCAAGCACAGCACAGGCAATTACCCTAAGAACGGCGAAGTGGATGTGCCCCTCACGTATGCAGATTACTACTACATGGAAGCACTTTACAGGCTCGGGACATTGTTTATTACTTGTTGATTTCTTCTTGGTTTTTCTCTTTCAGGCCAGTTTTTTTTGTTGTAAATTTGTATCCCGTTGTTGGTAGGAATCTTTATACCTCTATTTATATGAAACAAGTTTACACAGGCAAGACGAAAGACGTTTTTGCTCTTGACAACGGTCATTATCTTCTCAAGTTCAAAGACGATTGCACTGGCAAGGACGGCGTGTTCGACCCGGGTGAGAACTCCATAGGCCTCACCATCGAAGGCGTGGGAGACGTCAATCTCCGGATGTCCATCTATTTCTTTGAGAAACTCAATGCCGCAGGCATACGCACACACTACGTGAGCGCCAATCTCAAGGATACCACCATGGAGGTTCTTCCTGCCAAGGTGTTTGGGCACGGCCTGGAGGTTATCTGCCGCCACAAGGCTGTAGGCAGTTTCATCAAGCGCTATGGCGAGTATATAGAGCCCGGCACCGATCTCCCCGCATATGTGGAAATGACTTTCAAGAACGATGCTAAGGGGGATCCGCTCGTCACCAAGGACGGCCTCATCGTGCTCGGCATCATGACAGCCGAACAGTACGATGCCATCAAGGAGATGACCCAGCGCATCACCCAGGTGGTCGCCGACGACCTCAAGGCCAAGGGCCTGGTGCTCTACGATATCAAGTTCGAATTCGGATACGATGCCGACGGCAATGTGATGCTTATCGACGAAATCGCATCCGGCAACATGCGCGTCTACAAAGACGGAGAGTATATTGATCCCATGACCCTTTCAAAGCTTTTCTTTGCATGAGTAAAGTAGCAGTTATAATGGGAAGCGCCAGCGACTGGGACGTGATGGCCCCGGCCTGTGCCACCCTCGAGGAATTCGGTATCCCATACGAGAAAAAAGTGCTGAGCGCACATCGTAATCCGGGCCCTCTCGCAGAGTATGTGAAAGCTGCGGCCGGAAATGGTTTCAGCATCATCATCGCCGGAGCAGGCGGAGCCGCGCATCTGCCCGGGGTGATTGCTGCGCTCACGACCCTGCCCGTTATCGGGGTGCCTGTGAAGAGCAAGGCGCTGAACGGGCTGGACTCCCTCCTGTCCATCGTGCAGATGCCCTCAGGCATACCGGTGGCGACCATGGCAATAGATGGAGCCAAAAACGCCGCACTCTATGCTGTGAGCATACTGGCCCTGGGGGATGAGGGACTCTGCGCAAAACTGCAGGACTTCCGCAAGAAGCAGAGCGATAAAGTTTTGAATACTGTAATCTGACACTGAATGCCCACCTCCGCAACCGCGCCGGTGGGCATACACTTTAATTGTATGAGCAACAAGCGTTTATTCGTAGAGAAAAAGAAAGCGTTCGGCGTTGAGGCGGAGAGCCTGCGTGCCGAGCTGGCCGAAAACCTGTCCATAGAACTGAAGAGCCTCCGGCTCATCAATGTGTACGACCTCTTCGGATTCTCCGACAGCCTTCTGGAGAAATGCCGTTACAGCGTGTTCGGCGAGACGGTCACGGATACCGTTACGGATGATCTGGACCTCTGTGGAAAGAAATACCTGGCAGTTGAATACATCCCGGGCCAGTTCGACCAGAGAGCTTCCTCCGCCGTGGACTGCGTGCACCTCATCGATCCGTCGGCGGATATACGCATCAAGAGCTCCAGACTTCTGATATTCGACGACGACATCCCGCAGGGCGAACTCGACAGGATAGCCCATTACTACATAAACCCCGTGGAATGCCGCCGCAAGGATCTTTCGGTGCTGAAAGAGAACGAGCAGGCGGATGTGAAGCCGCTCGAGGACCTCACCGGCTTCACCTGTATGCCTGAAAGCGAGTTTTCCGACTTCTGCAAGGGCCATGGCCTTGCCATGAACACCGACGACCTCCGCGAAGTGGTGCGCTATTTCAAGGCGGAAGGCCGGGATCCTTTCGAAACTGAACTCCGTATCCTGGACACGTACTGGAGCGACCACTGCCGCCATACCACCTTCACATCAGAAATAGAGGAAATCACCATAGACGATTCTTTCCTAAAGCCTGAGCTGGAAGAAAGCCTGGGCCGGTTCGGAGCCATGCGCGAGGAACTCGGCAGGGTGGAGAAGCCATTCTGCCTGATGGAGCTTGCCACCATCGGCGCCCGCTGGTTGAAGGCCAAAGGCAAACTGGACGACCAGGAGCAGAGCGAAGAAAACAATGCATGCAGCATCTTCATAAATGCCACAGTGGACGGGAAACCCGAAAAGTGGCTGCTACAGTTCAAGAACGAAACCCATAACCATCCCACCGAAATCGAACCTTTCGGCGGAGCAGCTACCTGCCTCGGAGGTGCCATCCGCGACCCTCTGTCCGGCAGGGCATACGTCTACCAGGCCATGCGCGTGACCGGCGCGGGAAATATCTGCGCCAGCGTTGCGGATACCATCCCTGGTAAGCTGCCCCAGCGTATGATCAGCCGCAAGGCCGCAGGCGGATACTCCAGCTACGGCAACCAGATAGGCCTTGCAACCACCCATGTGCGGGAAATCTACGCAGACGGCTACACTGCCAAGCGCATGGAGATAGGTGCTGTCGTGGGAGCTGTTCGCGCTGCTGACGTGCGTCGCGAGAGCCCTGCCCCCGGCGATGTGGTGCTGCTTCTCGGCGGCCGCACCGGCAGGGACGGAATAGGCGGGGCTACCGGCTCCTCCAAGGAACATACCGAAAGCTCCCTCGAGACTTGCGGCAGCGAGGTCCAGAAGGGTAATGCCCCTGAGGAACGCCAGCTCCAGAGGCTTTTCCGCCGTCCGGAGGTCACCCGGCTTATCAAGAAGAGCAACGACTTCGGTGCAGGCGGAGTGAGCGTGGCGATAGGCGAACTTGCGGATGGCCTGGACATTTGGCTGGACCGCGTGCCCGCCAAATATGCCGGCCTGAACGCCACCGAACTGGCAATCAGCGAGTCTCAGGAGAGAATGGCGGTGGTGGTGGAAGCGAAGGATGTGGATGCTTTCTGCGGGTATTGCGCGGCCGACAACATAGAAGTCACTCACGTTGCCGATGTCACCGACCGTGGCCGCATGCGTATGTGGAACGGCGGGGAACTGGTCTGCGACCTCTCCCGCGAGTTCATCGACAGCGCCGGAGCGAAGCACTATGCCAAGGCTGCGATTGCGGCCGTAGAAGATAAGGATCCCTTTGTGCGTGAGCCGGCCGGCAGGACTCTGGAAGAGAAAGTGCTCTCAACCATGTCTTCCCCGAATGTGGCATCCCAGAAAGGCCTTGTGGAGATGTTCGATTCTACCATCGGCCGGTCTACGGTGCTGATGCCCTATGGCGGAAAGACCCAGATGAGCGAAACCCAGGTCTCGGTGCAGAAACTCCCCGTGGCCGGATACACCGATACCGCAAGCGTGATGGCCTTCGGATACAATCCGGATATAGCCCTCTGGAGCCCTTATCATTCAGCGGCTTACGCTGTTGTGGAGGCATGCACCAAGGTGGCATGTTCGGGCGCCGACTGGTCCGGGATGCGCTTCTCGTACCAGGAATACTTCGAGCGCATGACCAAGGATCCTCACAGCTGGGGCAAGCCTTTCAGCGCCCTGCTCGGCGCGTTGAAGATGCAGGCGGAGTTCGGTCTGCCCTCCATCGGCGGCAAGGATTCCATGTCCGGCACCTTCGAGCACATCCACGTGCCGCCCACCCTTGTGGCCTTTGGCATTACCACCGTGGATGCCGGCAGGGTGATTTCTCCGGAATTCAAGACCCCCGGCAACAGGATATATCTGCTCAGGCATACCCCCCTCAGGAACTGGATGCCGGACACCGATGGATTGAAGCGGAACTGGAGTTTCCTTCACGACTGTGCAGGGGAGGGGAAGATCGTTTCCGCGTGGTCGCTCTCTTATGGGGGCGTGGCGGAAGCTCTGGTGAAGATGGCGATGGGAAATGCCCTGGGCGTGAAAGTGAATGTGCCCGAGAGGGATCTGTTCTCGCTGGGATATGGTTCTGCCGTGGTGGAGGCCACATGCGAGTTGGACTTCTCGGCTGCCGAGCTGATGGGCACCGTGACGGAGAGTGGCATCTGCATCAATGGTGTGCAGATGTCGTTGGATGCTCTTGAGGCGGCCTGGGAAGGAAGGTATTTCAAGATTTATCCTCCCCGCGTCGGCGTCGTACTTGACGCCGCACAGAGGCCATCCGCGACGGGCAAAGGGCCCGTCTGTGGCCCACAAGGGGCCGACAGTACGGGCATTGCCCGTCCGCAGGGGCTATGCGTCAAGTCCGCCACTGACAAAGCAGCGTCATCGAATGCACCTGTGGAGCATCCTGTCGTATGCCTTCCAGTATTTCCGGGAACAAACTGCGACTACGACACGGCAAAAGCTTTCAGGAAGGCCGGTGCGGAGGTGCGGCCCTTCATATTCCGCAACCTTCATCCCCAGGACGTTCTGGATTCCATCGACACCCTGGCGGCCCGCATCGACGAATGCCATATCCTTGCCTTCTGCGGCGGATTCTCTTCGGGAGACGAGCCCGACGGCAGCGGCAAGTTCATTGCGGATGTCATCAATAACAAGAAGATATCTGCGGCAATAGCGGCCCTGCAGGCACGCGGAGGCCTTATCCTGGGCATATGCAACGGTTTCCAGGCTCTGGTGAAGAGCGGCCTGCTGCCTTATGGCAAGACGGGTTGCGTGACTCCGGATTCGCCAACGCTGTTCCGAAACGACATCAACCGTCATATATCCCTTATTGCCACAACGGAGGTGGCCTCAGTGAATTCGCCATGGCTGTCTTCCTTCAAGATAGGTGACAGGCATTCTATAGCCTTCAGCCACGGCGAGGGCAAGTTCGTGGTGAGCGAGGAACTCGCCCGCGAGCTCTTTGCGAACGGTCAGGTGGCCTTCCGCTACGTAGACAATCCCAACGGATCGGTCTGCGGCATCGAGGGCATCCTCAGCCCGGATGGGCACATACTCGGCAAGATGGGCCATAGCGAGCGTTACGAGCAGAATCTCTTCAAGAACATAGCAGGGGAGTGCCGCCAGCCCATATTCGAAAATGCAGTCAATTATTTCAGAAAGAACAATGGATAAAAAACAACTTCTGTTCGACGGTAACGAGAAACAGGTTTTCGCTACCGAAGATCCCGATAAGGTCATCTTCCGATACAAGGATGTGACCCTCGCCTACAACAGCATCAAGCGCGCCCGCTTCGACGGGAAAGGGGTGCTTAACAACCGCATCTCCGCCATCCTGCTGGGATATCTCAACAAGAACGGAGTCCGCACCCACTTCCTGGAGCAGGTGGGAGAGCGCGAGCAGCTCTGCCGCAAGATCGAAATCATCCCCATAGAAGTATTCTGGCGCAAGCGCATCGCCGGCACTCTGGCCACCAGGCTTGGGGTTGAGGACGGCTTCTGCCCAGGAAATACCATTGTGGACCTGGTCTACAACAACGATGATCTGGAGGATCCCATCATCAACAAACACCATGCAGTGGCCCTCGGGCTGGCTACATACGACGAGCTGGACATCATGATTGCCGTTGCGCGCAAGGCCGGAACCCTGCTGGAGAGCCTCTTCAGGAGCATTGGAATCGAACTTGTGGATATGAAACTGGAGTTCGGTCATGCCTCGGATAACGGCGAGCTTATCCTCTCGGACGAAATCAGTCCGGACACCTGCCGCCTCTGGGACGAGGCAACCGGCGAGAGGCTCGGCAAAGACCGTTTCCGTCTGGACCTCAGCGACGTGGTGGCATCCTATCAGACAGTTCTGGATAAACTCGAAACCCTTAACCTTCAGTAGCAATGGGAGTACTTGCAGTTTATGGCGTAAAAGACGCTTCGACATATATTTATTACGGCCTGCATAACTTGCAGCACCGCGGGCAGGAAGGCGGCGGCATCGCCACCTTCGACGAAAACGGCAAGTCCTACCGCTATCGCGGCCAGGGCCTGCTGAGCGAGATATTCACCAACGGCGAGGTCGGCAAACTGAAGGGTTCGATGGGAGTGGGCAGCGTGAAGTATGCCAATGCCTCCAAGAGCGGCCCCGAGAACGTGGAGCC
>DGUE01000130.1:2387-4696 GCA_002393895.1 Bacteroidales bacterium UBA4318 | reverse complement strand
TCGGCAGGGGTTTCAAGTCTGATATTCATACTGCAAAAATACGAACTTTTTACATTCTGGCCTTGCTGTCAGTTCCGGCGCCGGTGCTGCGGTACATATGTTGGCACCGTAGATTATGGTCGCCGCCTGTGCGAGGGAGATGATTCCGGCATTGACAAAGCCGATGGTCATAACTGTCGTGGCACCGGAACTTTGGATGGCCGCCGTGCCCAGCGCACCTATTCCAACGCCAAGCAGTTTGTTGTCAGAGGCTTTAGAAAACAGTTGTTTCAGTTTGTTCGAGCTCGCCGCCTCAAGGTTCGAGCTCATCATCTGGCATGCCACGAGGAATACGCCTATTCCTGCGAGCAGCGTCAGCAAAGATGTGATAATTGCTGTTATATCCATTATTGTTGTTTTGAAAGATTAACATGTGGTTCTCCTGCGGGGAAACCGCCGCCTATAGCCGAAGGCTGCAGGCAGTAAGCCACTGTCTTTCAAAACATAAATGGATTTGGAAATGGGAATGAAGATAGAAAGAATCCCTTTGAGTATTCGCAGAAACGCCAATAGAAGACCCGCGAGGCTGCTTTTGGGGAGCACGGAATGTCCTGATGACGGCTTCTTCTTCCACATCGTCCACGACTTCATAACAGACATCCTCCCCTGCAGAATAGCTTGCCACGGGTATGCCTTCAGGAAGCAGTGAGAGCAAGAGTGCAAGAAACAGTGTCAGAATCTTCATTATCCGAAATTAACTGCAAAATCTGTACCCTGCTCTATTTGTTGTGATTCATGACACGGGCCGCTTCCCCTTGAACGTGTAACCTGCTTTCTCGACAGCCATCCGGATGGCATCTTCCGTTGCCGGTCCTTTGATGGTGAGGGTCTTTCGCGAAGCACTTGCCTTCGCAGATTCTACGCCGGGAATATCTTCAACTGCGCGGCATACGGCGGCTTCGCAGTGGCTGCAGTGCATACCTTCTACGGTATAGACAGCCGTATCTGGTTCGACGGCCTTGTGGGTGAATCTTTCAAAGAGTTTCATAGTGAGTGCAAATAATATCAATAAGGTTAAAACAGATGCGCAGATAATCTTGAAAGCGCTGGGCAAAGCGGCTTTGCCTTCACAGCAGGCATCGCCCGGGGACATCGCGCCGGTGTCTATTCCTATGGCATTGACAAGCAGTCCGAAGAGAACGGAAAAGACAATTATGACGAGTAGATAAATCCAGGTAAAACGCCTTCCCATGGCTTTCCGGACCACCAGGATGGAGGCCAGGTTTACGGCCGGACCGGCCATCAGCATTACCAGCGCGGCACCCGGGGATAATCCTTTCATTATGAGAGCTGCCGCAACAGGGATGCTGCCCGTGGAGCAGATATACATCGGCACGGCCACCACCAGGATCACCAGCATCTGCAGCAGCGGCTGGCTGCCGAAATTCAGGAAGAACTCGTCCGGGATGGCTATCTGGATAAGAGCCGCCACCAGCAGGCCGATGACCAGGCGCCCGCCGATGTCATGAATCATCTTGAAATAAGCATACTTGAGCACGCGCCAGATCTTGTTTCCGGTCTCAAGGTTGCAGGATGCGGCCGGCGCCGTCTCCGCTTCATCTTCAGGGACCAGACGGCTCACCAGCAATCCACCGCAAACTCCGGTAATCAGCGCTGCCACCGGACGGATGATGGCAAAACCCAAGCCCATCAGCGAGAAGGTTGCCAGTATGGAATCTATACCAGTCTGGGGTGTGGCAATAAGGAAGGATGCAACTGCGCCTTTAGAGGCCTTTTCATTCCTGAGGCCGATCGCGGTGGGGATAACCCCGCAGGAGCAAAGAGGCAGCGGTATGCCGAGTAATGCAGCCCACAGGACTGCCAGCTTGTTATTCTTCGAAAGATATTTCCTGTAGAAACCCTGCGGCACGAATACATGCAGAATACCCGCGATGAGAAAGCCCAGCATCAGATACGGGGCCATTTCACAAATCACGTTCAGGAGAGAAAGCAGGTATTCTTGCATAATTGTTAAAAACTGATTGCAAATATAGAAAATAAACACAAGGCGCCAGCGGCTTAAAGCAAAAATGCAGGCTTGATAGAGGTATAGGCCATATCATCAACGGGTTCTAACCATTCGTTAGACGCTCCCTCTTGCACGTCTTTATGATATGTAAGATGCTGGAACCAGGAGTCTTTAGCCGCTCCGTGCCAGTGCTTGACTTCTGCCGGAACGGCGATGACTGTGCCGGGAGTCATTTCAACCGCATCCTTCCCCCATTCCTGGTACCAGCCACGTCCGGCCACGCAGATAAGAACCTGCACCT
>DGUE01000130.1:0-2306 GCA_002393895.1 Bacteroidales bacterium UBA4318 | reverse complement strand
AGTTGTTGCGGCAACCGGGCTCGAAGGTGACATTCATCACGCCTCCGCCCACATCGGCCAGATAGCTCCTGCCGCTGAAAAATGCGCCATAGGGATTCGGCTCTCCCTTGGGCCACTTGCTGTGAAGCGTGTAGCCCTGAGCATCTAGCCAGGCGGAGAGTTCATCCACCAGAGACTGACTGTTGCCCATATTAACGGCTCCCTGTTTGTGGGCTGCGAGCTGCGGAGCAACACCTTCCAGGCCGCTCAAAGCAGCTACGGTGACAATCTCGCGATCGGCGGCAGACAGTTGGTCACCGGCGAAGATGTCCCCAAAGAGATGTGATTTCAGATAGTAGTCGTCCTGGGGACAGAATCCATAATTGAAAGGCCTTCCCGAGAGCTGTGTCTGATTCTTAACCCCCAGCTCGTAGGCTTTACGGGCATCGTCCCATTCTGCAGGGCGCGTCCAGGGTTTGCCTTCCTGCCAATTGGGCTGTCTGTTCTCCAAAACCTTACTCAGCACTCCGAGTGCATTAAGCGAACGTGGAAATCCCGTGTATGCATAGAGCTGCGAAAACGCCTCCTTGAGTTCGTTGATGGTAACTCCGTTGTCAAGAGCAGTGCGCACAGCGGGCTGCAGACGGTCCAAATCACCTTGTGCCATAAGGCAGGCACACGCTGCCAATCCTTTCTGACGCTCCGTCAGCGTCTGGCCTTTAACCATTGTCATAGTCAATATTGCAAGTAAAATGATAGCAATTTTTTTCATGCACTTATTCCCTAATAAACTACGAATCGTTATCGGTCAAGTCATCATAACGAAAGCGTTACAGTTATCATTCCCTGACCAGCCTTCAAGAAGGCTTTCAACTCATCCCAAGTACCATATTCCATTTTCCCTATACGGGTATAACTCCAGGTATTTGTACCATAGAACAAAACTATTTGATTGCCGCTATAAAGAATCACATCGCCGGGCCCGGTAGTAATCTGAGTGTCACTTGCAGGAAGGGAAAACCCTAAATTACCAACTTTCTCGAACCCTCCGTAATCGTTGGCTTCGTATGAGACGGGAGCCTTGCGGAGCGCTTTCACAAGCTCCTTCGTCGCATTGTTATCTTCAATTGCTATCGGAATGGTTTTTCCTCCGACACTGATTTTAATATGTTCAGGCATGGTCGATTGATTAATAAATAAAGATAGCCAATTCTTGATAAGCGCGTCTTTACCGCTGCGGTTGGAGTTGTTGATCCAAAGACTCTCCTTAACGAAATTGCCCTCCGGAATCAGTCTTTTGGCATCGGCAACAACAGACGGGATGCTGCTGGAATAGCTGGATACGATAAGGCCGATGGTCTTCCCGGCCATCTTGTTCCCTTCCTGGAAAAGATAGCTCTGCATTGGGGCCGCCATATTGCTCCACCAAAGGGGCGTGACGATGATTACGGTATCATAGTCGGCAACGTTACGGTTTACCGGCTTGATTGCAGGATAGCTGGCCGCATTATTGGGCTTCTCCCTAATGGCGGCAATGAGCGAACTTCCTATGGCATAATTATTTGCAGCATAGTCCAAGCCTTCTTCAGCCGGGTGGATTTCCAGCACATCGGCGGCCATATTGGTAGTGATCGAGGCCACAATGGACCGGCAGTCGCCGCTGAAAGAGTAATAGGCTATAAGGGTTTTGCCGGCGCTTTCTTCCTGCTGCTCCTTTTCTTGCTCTTGTTGTTCTTCCTGTGAATTGTCCGGAACAGTAGTTTCTTCCCGGGTTTTCTCGCAGGAATTAAGTACAGGAGAAAACAGCAATATCAAACTGATTGCTAATGTGCGTAACATATTATTTCAGATTCTCTTTAAAGAAGATCTCCATCTTGTCATAAGGGATAACTCCAGCCACGTCGTCGTAAAGGTCTGTATGGACGGCGCCGGGGATTATCATTAGTTCTTTGTTGTCCCCTTTGAGTTTTGCAAATGCGCCCTCACTGAAATAGCGGCTATGGGCTTTCTCGCCGTGGATCAGGAGCATGGGAGTCTTTATTTCTCCTGCCATGTCCAGAAGAGGCTGGTTAAGGAAGGACATTGTGCCAATGATATTCCAGCCATCGGTAGAGTTGCCGCTGCGGGGATGGAAACCACGCTCTGTCTTGTAATATGCATGATAGTCCTTGACAAACCAGGGGGCCTCCTCAGGAAGCGGATCCACGACTCCACCCGCACGCTTGTAATTGCCTGTGCGGTAATCTTCTGTACGCTGGGCAGCCCAGGCCTCACGCTGTGCATCCCTGGCCTCTTCACTGTCTGTGCTGCCAAAATAGCCTTCCCGT
>DGUE01000118.1 GCA_002393895.1 Bacteroidales bacterium UBA4318 | reverse complement strand
TTTGTATAACCCTGACAATCAAGACAATGAATAAAGAATATATTATCCGCCATGAGCGGCCGTCAGAATACTATCAAGTAGAGAACCTCGTCCGTGAATCCTTCTGGAACGTATATCGTCCAGGCTGCCTGGAGCATTATGTCCTTCACTGCCTGAGGGCGGATCCTGCCTTCATTCCTGAGTTGGACTTTGTGATGGAATCGAAAGGAAAGCTTATCGGCCAATGTATCTACATGCATGCTGACATCCATGCAGACAGCGGGGAGATTGTTCCCATCCTTACCATGGGCCCTATCGGCATCCATCCTGACTTCAAGCGCCAGGGGTTCGGGAAAACCCTTCTGGATTACAGTTTGGAAATAGCAGCAGGTATGGGATTCGGAGCCGTATGCTTTGAGGGGAACATCGGTTTCTATGGTAAAAGCGGCTTCATATATGCCTCTGATTACGGCATCCGCTATCATGGACTCCCGGAAGGGGCCGATGCTTCATTTTTCCTCTGCAAAGAGCTGATATCAGGCTATCTCAATGGCGTCAACGGCGAATATGCTACGCCACAAGGCTATTTTGTAGACGAGTCGGAATGCGACGCGTTCGATAAACTGTTCCCTCCTAAGCAAAAACTGAAGCTTCCCGGTCAGCTCTGGTAGTATCCGGCAACACAGCCCCCGGCAGGAAGAGCCTCCTGTCGGGGCTTTGTTGTGTAGTGGGAACGTCCCGCGAACGCGGCCGGTGGCGGTGAGCCGTAGTGGGACAGAGACCTGAACCTGTCAGGCCCTCTGGAATCGCTCCAGGGGGCCTTTTGTTTTGACAAGTGATGGAAAGTGCTTACCTTTAGGACGTTAAATCGGGATTTGTCGAATGCGTTGCTCCAACTCTCTTCATTCGTTCCACATTCACATAAGCTAGTGCCGAAAAGTGACATTTTCGGCTTTTTTTGTGTCCAGTCCGGATGGATGGAAGGACGTATCTTTGCAATCGGAAATTAAAAGAAACATAGATATGTATAGTATTTATTCGGAATTCAGGGAAAAAGTGGTAGCCATGCCGGATGCCATGGCCGTGCAGGATCGTTTCAGGGCGTTGACTTACGCGCAGTTGGATGCGCTCGCCGATACAATTGCGACAGGTTTTCCTGCCCGTAATCCAGCATTTGTCGGGATTGTGATGGACCACAGCGTAGAGATGATTGCTTCCATCATTGCCGTGCTGAAGGCCGGGGCGGCATACGTCCCGGCAGAACCGTCGTTTCCCATCGAGCGCATCCGTTATATGATGAAGGAGAGTGACGTGGACTTTATCATCACGCACGGCAAGTATGTGGATTACATCAATCATGGCTTTCGCAAGATGACCGTGGAATGCAGACAGGAAATTGTGCCTGCCGATGTTGAAGATAACTCCGGTGCTGATGCACTTGCATACATTCTCTACACCAGCGGCACCACCGGCAATCCCAAAGGGGTGCAGGTTACGAATGCCAACGTGTGCCACTACGTACGGGCTTTTTCGCATGAGTTCAACCCTGGCCCCGGCGACCGTATGCTTCAATATTCCGTTTGCTCGTTTGACATTTTCGTGGAAGAAGTATTTACCACCCTTCTCAGCGGAGCCACTCTTGTCATCCCCTCAGAAGAGGCAAAAACAGATGTTAAAAAACTCTTGGCTTTCTGTACGGAGAGCGGAATCACGATGATCAGCGGATTCCCGTATCTTCTGGCAGAAATGAACAAGATGCCGGAACTGTTGCCGGAGAGTCTGCGGCTTCTCATCAGCGGCGGGGATGTGCTTCGGGCCAAGTATACCAGTAATCTGAAAAACAAGGTAATGATATACAACACTTACGGGCCGTCCGAAACAACCGTGTGCGCAAGCTATTTCCGGGCCGATAACGCTCAGCCGCTTGCTGACGGAACCTTTTCAGTAGGAAAACCTGTCCTGGGGACTCAGATAGAAATCCTGGACGAAAACCTGAAGCCCGTAGCGGCAGGGGAGGCCGGGGAGATCTGCATTTTTGGAGACGGCGTTTCCCGGGGATATCTTGGCAGCAAGCCGGAGAACGAAAACTTCACCTTCACTCCGGACGGAAGAAGGGTTTATCGCAGCGGTGACTTGGGCTACATTCTGCCCGACGGCAACATCGCGTTCCTTCGCCGCAAGGACAAGCAGGTGATGATTCTGGGGAAGCGCGTGGAGAGCGACGAGGTGGAGAATGTGCTCTGCACTTGCAGTGAAGTAGAGGATGCCGTGGTTTGCCCGGCCACCGACACCGAAGGACTTTCTTACCTGGTCGCTTATGTGGTACCACGGAAAGGGAAGTTCAACCTGACGGAGCTCAGGCGGAAGCTCTCGCAGTATCTCACGCCGTTCATGATCCCGGAATTCTTTGTGGCGATGCGGTCGTTCCCGATGACGCCCAACGGTAAGGTAGACCGTAAATCACTGCCTGTCGTGCTCAAGGAGGGGGCCCTGTATGCCTGAAGTGCGTATCCGGGAAGTCGGAGTGAATGAACTTGGACTTCTGCTCAGTTGGCGCGAAGAAGTGTTGCGTTGTGTGTTTTCTCTTCCGGAGAAGGCCGACACATCGGCCCTTATGCAGGCCAATGAAGTATATTATAAAAACGCCATCCCTTCCGGGAAGCATATCGCTTGCTTTGCCCAGATCGGCGGTGAGACCATCGGATGCGGCGGCCTTTGCTTGCACGATGAGATGCCTTCTCCGGACAATCCTTCCGGCCGGTGCGCCTATCTGATGAATATCTATGTCCGCAAAGAGCACCGGGGCAAAGGTGCCGGCAAGAAGATCGTGCGTTATCTCATCGGGTGTGCCCTGGAACGGAATATTACGAAGATCTATCTGGAGACCTCATCCTGTGGCAGGCCCTTGTACGAGGCCGCAGGATTCAGCGAGATGCGGGACATGATGCTCCTCACTTACGGGAAATAATG
>DGUE01000120.1 GCA_002393895.1 Bacteroidales bacterium UBA4318 | reverse complement strand
CGATGCCGACGAGACTTTCTGGAAAGTGAATGGCCTGAAAGTGAGAGGTTTGAATCTTCACGATGGCACCTATCCCTTCATGTTCTGCGAGAATGTGGATGTGGATGGCCTGGAATCCGATTCCAAATACGTATTCCAGTACGTAAAGAATGCCGTTATACGCAACTCCAGGATAGTTACAAAGGACGCTTTCTGGGAAACTGAAAACGTGACCGTTTACGACAGTGTGCTGGACGGAGAATACCTCGGATGGCACTCCAAGAACTTGAAA
Organism: Bacteroidales bacterium UBA4318; assembly: GCA_002393895.1. The sequence continues at coordinate 9,762 of DGUE01000120.1, read as the reverse complement.
CTGGTCCGCTGCCACATACTCGGGGAGCAGCCTTTATGCTATATCGATGGGCTGACCCTGGAGGATTGCACCTTCGATGCTGCGTGCGACCGCTGCTTTGAAGACTCAGTTCTCGATGCAGACATCAAGGGCGACATCACCAACATAAAGAATCCCCGCAGCGGTTCCATCCGCGTACGGGGAAAGGTAGGTTCCATTACAATCGACAGCAACATACTGCCTCCTGCCGATTGCAAGATAACTGAAATTTAGCTCAACAGAGCATTGCAGAGTGCCTCAAGGGCCGGAATGTCTCCGGCTTTCAGAGCACTTCGTATGCTGACGAGTGGCTCCAGCACGGTAACATTCTTCATGGCGGAGAATTTCTCCTTCATCACGCGCCCGGCAGAAGGTGCCCAAGAGCCGTTTTCTATCAAGCCAACGGTGCGGTTCTGCCAGCTCTTATCTTGAAGGTGGGAGATGAATTCGGCTGCCGGAGGGAACAGTCCGGCATCGTATGAAGATGCTGCCAGGACCAGTTTTCCATACCTGAAGGCATCTTCGACCGCCTCGGCGGAATCATCCCTGGTAAGATCGTTGAATGCCACTTTCACTCCCCTCTCGCGAAGCATTTCTGCCAGTTTTTCAGCAACCTTGAGCGTGTTACCGTGTATAGATGCGCACGCAATGAAAACGCCCTCTGTTTCAACACCGTAGCTACTCCAGATATTATATAGACGAAGATATTCGCTCAGATCGTCTTTGAGCACAGGGCCATGCAGAGGGCAGATGGTCTTGATTTCAGAAACGGGAAGTTTCTTCAGGAGGGTTTGGACAGGACCGCCATACTTGCCTACAATGTTGAAATAGTATCTCCTTGCTTCGCATGCCCAGTCATCATCCTCCGAAGAATCAAAGCCGCAGCGGCTCAGGGCTCCGAACTTCCCGAATGCGTCTGCCGAGAAGAGTATCTTTTCGGTCTTCTCGAAACTCACAATCACCTCGGGCCAGTGAACCATAGGTGCTGTGTAGAACTGAAGTGTGTGGGCACCGAGTTCCAGCAGATCGCCATCTTTAACAGCAATCGTGCGCCCTTCCAGGCTGATCTCCGGGAAGAACTGAGGCACCATCTGGATCAGCTTTGCGCTGGCAACAAGCTTGATATCCGGGAAGCGTTCCAGCACCCAGGCGAGTTCCGAAGAATGGTCCGGCTCCAGATGATGCAGCACAAAAAAAGAAGGGACAGCGCCATCAAGCGCTTCCATCAGATTTTTCTGCCACGCTTTGCTTGTGCGAGCATCTGTGGAATCCATAATGGCTGTCTTTTTGTCGCGGATCACATATGAATTGTATGCCATTCCGTCAGGCAGGGCATACTGGTTTTCAAACAGGGGATCGGAAAAGTCGTCGGTCCCGATGTAGATGACTGAATCAGAGATTTTGCGTATCATATCTGCTTATAATTGACTTTGCTACTATTGATGCCGTAGACCAGGCAGCCTGCAGGTTGAAACCTCCGGTGACTGCATCTACGTCCAGTACTTCGCCTGCAAAATACAGGCCTGGACGCTGTTTGCATTCAAGATTGTTAAGATTAACCGAAGACAGGCTCACACCTCCGCACGTGACGAACTCTTCCCTGAATCTGGTTTTACCGCTGATAAAGTATGTGTCGCAGATCAGGGTCTGCACGAGACGGTTCTGCCCTTTGCTGCCAAGTTCATCCCAAGTTATGTCTTTCCTCAGGCCGCTGCGGGCAAGAATATGTTCCCATAAACGGCTCGGAATCCCTCCGGGATGGACGGTTCGCACCAACTTCCTGGGGTTCAACTTTTTCAGTGATGATATTTCTGCAGAGGTCTGCATTTCATCGGAAAGAGACCAGCGAACGCAAATCGGGCAGGCATAGCCATGGTCGGCCAGGTGTCTGGCCGCATGGGAAGACAGGCTCAGGGCCGCAGGGCCGCTGAACCCCCAGTCCGTAATGAGGAGGTCTCCTTTTGAACGGAACTTTGTGCCGGGAATGCTCAGAATAACTTCTTGAGCAAGGCCCATCAGGGAAGTAATAGTGCTTCTGCCCGCCCCTGGAGCATCGCTTATATTGAAAGTGAAAAGCGACGGCACGGGAGGGACAGTCTCAACCGGCAGATTATTCAATATCTGCATCCCAGCTCCGCCACCTGTCGTGATCACTACGATGTCGGATTCCGGAAGAGTGGATACAGCCGTCCCACACTTAATCTCTACTCCTTTCAGGGCATCCAGGAGCACATCTACGATCTGCATCGCATCCTGAGATGCCGGGAAGACCCTTCCTCCGTCTTCAACAACGAAGCGGACTCCCCTGCGTTCGAACCAGGCAAGGGTGTCTTTATACGAAAAGGCCGCGAGTGCTCTTTTAAGCAGGGATGCACCACGCGGATAAACCTCTTCCAGACTGCGGACAGTCTCGAATGTATTTGTGATATTGCAGCGTCCGCCTCCGGTCAATGCCAGTTTAGCCAGAGGTCTGGGAGATGCTTCGAAAATACGAATGTCGGCACCGGGGAGAGCCTCGTGCAACTGCGCTCCGCAGAAGCAACCGGCGGCACCGGCACCGACAATCGAAATCGTTGGTCTGTTATTAAGCAACGGGCTCTACAACGGGAGCGACAGGTTCCACTTCGGGAGCAGCGGGGGCAACCGGCTCAGCCACGGGTTCAGGAACTACGACAGGCTCGGGAACTGCGGGAGCTTCAGGGGCTACCACGGGCTCCTCAGGCATTGCAACAGGCTCAGGCTGGGTAACAGGAGCGATGTTGGGATTCTCTGCGGGTTCAGGAATCTCGGTTGCAACCTCATGGTTGGTAGCAGCCTTTGCGGATGCGGCAGCGGTCTTGGCCTCAGCCTTGATCTGCTTTTCGGCAGCGGCAACCATCTTCTTTGCAGAAGCCACCTCGTTCTTGGAAGCCTTTACTGCATTCTTGCTGTCTGAAATCTTGCTTTCCTCGCTCTTGATGAGGTTTTTGTCCCTGTCAACAATCTCCTGCAGTTTCTTAGCAGCAGCCTTGTCGGACTTGATTTCAGAATCGATTGCACTGACTTCGCCTTCGATGAGAGAGAGCTGGTACTGCTCGTCTGCGGTTATGGTCTTGTCGGCCTTGAAAGCCTTCTTCTGTGCGTTGTAAGTGTCTTTCTTGGTCTTCTTGAGAGCATTCTTAGCCTTGATGGTGGCATTTGCCTGATCGAGGGTAGACTGGTCTTTTGCAAGGACAAGTTTAAGCTCGTTAATGGTCTTCTGGCTGGTTGCGATCTGCTTTTCGCTGATTGCTACCTGCTCGGTGTAACGTGCCTGTGCCTCATCCAGCCCCTTTTGAGCCTGAGAAAGCATCTGCTCGCCAAGGGTCTGAGCCCCGGCGGAGATGGAGAGCAGCATTGCTGCTACGAAGATAACTTTTTTCATATCGGTATAATTAATAATAATTACCTCTTAACCTCGCAAATTTAATAAAAAAATCATTCATTCGCCATCTTGTAGATGTCGAGCATTTCTTTTTTGCCCAAAACCTTGAAATTGCCGACCTTGAAGTCCCCGCCACGGCTGCACCTAAGGGCCATCACTTCAATTTCTTCATCCGTTGCCCTGCGTCTTATGAGCTCGGGAATGGTGGCGGGCATGCCTATGCTGTGGAAAAAATCCGTCATGGCAGACAGCGGCTCTTTCCCGCTCAGCACATTTGCGGAGAACTGCCCGAAGCGGGCGGGATCCTCACTCATTACATATTTCGCCCAGCTGCACCACAATGCCGCCAGACCGGCGCCGTGGGCCACCCCGTACATTGTGCTGAGTTCGTGCTCGAGGCGATGGGTACCGAAATCTGCTACGGCACCGCATCCCGTAAGGCCATTGTGCGAAAGGCTTCCGGCCCACATAATAGTGGAGCGGTACTCATAGTTGAAAGGATCTTCCAGCACCTTCTTACCCACTTCCATAACAGTGCGAAGCAGGCCTTCGGCTACTGCATCGGTGATATCCAGATGAGTCTTGCTGAAATAGCGTTCCAGGGTATGCATAAGTATATCAGTGACCCCGCAGGCTGTCTGGAATGCCGGAAGGGTATATGTGCGCTCGGGGTTCATGATTGCAAACCTGGGCCGGCAGAAATCGCTGTTGCAGCCGCGCTTGAGTTCGAGCTCGTCATTGGTAAGGACTGTGCTGTCGGACATTTCGCTTCCGGAAGCCGGAATAGTTAAGACAACACCCACGGGCACGGCTCCTGCAGGCTTTGCTTTCGCATCGAAAAAGTCCCATACATCACCATCGTAGGCCAGTCCGTAGCCTATTCCTTTAGAAGAATCGATAACGCTTCCGCCGCCGACAGCCAGTATGAAATCAACCCCTTCGGCCCTGCACAGCTCTATCCCCTTCCTCACCAGGGAAAGACGGGGATTCGGAACGACTCCGCCCAATTCCACAAAGGGGATCGAGGCAGCATCTAGCATGGTGCGTATCTTCAGAAGAAGACCGCTGCGTTCGGCACTTCCGCCTCCATAATGAATAAGGACCTTGCCGGCCCCGTATTTTTTGAGAAGCCCGCTCAACTGCTCTTCGGAAGACTTGCCGAAAATTATTTCGGTTGGGGTGTAAAAGTGGAAATCGGTCATTTCGATGTGTGTGTTGGTTATCTAGGCAAATGTAATAAAAAAAGTTGTATCTTTGCGGCGAGGTTCGCGAGAATCAAGTGTAACAGGCACCACTATAAAAACTGCAACAATGAAAGAAAAGTACTCTACAACATTCCTGCTGATGGCAGTGGCGTTCACCGTCTGCCTCATTACATCAAATTTATTTGCAACCAAGATCTTCTCCCTGGGCTGGGGTATAAACCTCCCCGGTGCAGTGATCATCTTCCCCATTTCCTATATACTGAATGACTGCCTTACCGAAGTCTGGGGGTACAGGAAAGCACGTCTGGTTATCTGGACAGCCTTTCTGGCAAATCTGCTGGTGGTGCTGCTCGGGCAGCTGGTTGTCTGGCTCCCTTCTGCATCCTTCTGGGATGGTGGCGAACACTTCGATTACATGTTCAATATGGCGCCCAGGGTGGCCTTTGCTTCACTTCTGGCATTCCTGGCCGGCTCCACAATGAACGCTCTGGTTATGAGCAAGATGAAGATTGCAGACAAAGGCCGCCGCTTCGGCCTGAGGGCTATCCTCTCTTCGCTTGCCGGCGAAGTCCTGGACTCAATGATATTCATGCCCATCGCATTCTTCGGCACCCCTATGAAAGTGCTGGGAACAATGATGCTGTTCCAAGTGAGTTTCAAGGTAATCTACGAGATAGTTATACTGCCTGTCACTTCTTATGTAGTGCGCAGGGTAAAAGCCTCCGAAGGCATCGACGTTTTCGATGAAGGCATCTCCTATAATCCTTTCAAACTGGCTGACATTCAATAATATGGATACACGTAAAGATGAGGGCCTGCAGTCGCTGGGCCATAAGACCGAATACAAACAGGACTATGCTCCGGAGGTGCTCGAGACCTTCGTCAACAAGCATCAGGGCAACGACTACTGGGTACGTTTCAACTGCCCCGAATTCACCAGTCTCTGCCCTATTACCGGACAGCCGGACTTCGCGGAGATACGCATTTCTTATATTCCGGACGTGCGCATGGTCGAGAGCAAGAGCCTGAAACTCTATCTGTTCAGTTTCCGTAATCATGGCGCCTTCCACGAAGACTGCGTTAATATCATCATGAAGGACCTTATCAAGTTGATGGATCCGCGCTACATCGAGGTCACCGGCCTCTTCACCCCCCGCGGGGGCATCAGCATACATCCTTACTGCAACTACGGACGCCCCGGCACAAAATATGAGGCGCTTGCGGAAAAGCGCCTCTCTGAAAGGGAATAAGTCTAATACTTGAACGAACTGCCGCCTACGAACTCGCGCAAGAGTGAAGTGGGCGGTATTTCGTTGTCCGGCACGGGCACAAAATAGTGGATGAACTTTAGCAGCCTGTGTGCCTCTGCATATTCCGGGCAGTTCTTCGGCACGCTGGAAAGTATAGGTTCGGCGTGATTCCGCAGAACCGCGAATTCAACCAGATATGCCGAATTGAACATCACATCCGCCTTCTCCTGATATGGATATATCCACTGGTCTTCAGCCGCACGCACCTTGGGCCACTGGCTGATGGTCTGACGGGCGGTGAAAGCGCCCTTGTTATAGTCCCTCACAATGCGGCGCAGAAGCCTGTTGTCGCTGGTAGGGATGCAGTTATGGTCATCCAGGGCAATGCCGGTGAGAGTGGAAATGAAGATGCGGTATTTGATGCGGTGTGAAATGTGTGCTGTCAGTTTGGGATTGAGCGCATGGATGCCTTCGAGCACCACGATGCTTCCCGGAGCCAGCTTCAGTTTCTTGCCGTTGTACTCCCGTTTTCCAGTGGTAAAGTTGAACTCCGGCACTTCTACCTCATTGCCCGCAAGGATTCGGATCAGATCCTTTTCCAGGGCCTTGTGGTCCACAGTATCGAAATTGTCGAAATCAGGGGTGCCGTCGGGAAGAAGGGGCGTTTTGTCCCTGTCCACAAAGTAATCGTCAGTGCTGAAAGTGAGGGGCCTCAGCCCACAGGCTTTCAACTGGACCGCAAGACGCTTGGAAACGGTTGTCTTACCCGAACTGGAAGGGCCGGTGATGAGCACCAGGCGGACCTTGTTCTTGCCGCAGTAGCGCCTGTGGATATCCTCCGCCATCTTAACGATTTTCTTTTCCTGAAGGGCCTCTGCAATCTGGATAAGATCCGTGCCGTTGCCGGCCAGAAGGCTCTTGTTAAGGTCTCCCACCGTACTCAGGCCCATGATTTCGTTCCACTTGTGGTTCTCGGAGAACATGCGGAAGGTCTTGGGCTGGTCCACGTAGGGGGCCAGTTTCAAAGGGTTATGCTTGCTGGGGCCGATCAGCAGCATGCCTCCATGGTAGAGGCGAAGGTCCCAGTTTGTGAGGAAGCCGGTAGAAGGCACCAGACGGCCATAATAATAGTCTTTTGTCTTTCCGAGGGAATAATAGTCCATGTAGACCTGGCCGCTGGTTTCGAGGAGTTTGACCTTGTCTTCCGCACCTATCTTGTGCATGATCTCTATCACCTGCTCGATGGGAGCCTCGAAACGGTGGAAGGGCTGGTTCTTCTCCACCAAATTCCTCATCTTGGCCTTGAGTCTGTCCACATCTTCCTGGGTTACCGCAGTCCCATCCTGCTTGTGCAGTTCACAGAAATAGCCATGCGAGATAGGATGCTCGATAGTGATGCGGCTGCCGCGGAAAACATCCTTGGAGACTTTGCAGAGAAGGAAGCATAGCGACCGTATATATACGCGCATTCCGCTGGCGACAGTGGCATCGCAGAACTCCACGGTGCGGCTGTTGTATACCCTGAACTTCAGCCCCTGGGAAACATTGTTAACCTTCGCAGATACAATAGGATACGGCTTTTCGAACTCGAACTCCGGCAGCATGTCCAGGAGCGTGGTCCCCTCCCTGAAAGCCTTGGTGGTGCCGGTGTTTTTGCAATAGACTTGAATCATCGTGCAATTTGTAACGGACAAAGATACAAAAAATAGATTATTTTTTTTACCTTTGCCCCCATTGTTGAACTAAACTCTTTTTATGTGTAGAAATGAAGAAATTCCTGGTTGTTTGTGCAGCATCCTTGCTGTTCTGCCTCCATGGTACCGCGCAGGAGTACGTCCGCGTGGCAGAGGCTGACAACGCCGGCACGGGTGTCGGGTTGTCCGTTATTCCGAGGTTGGACCTCAATTTTGATGGCGATTTCACATTCGGCGATTCTTCTCTCTATTCACTTTTCGAAGGTGACATCACTCCCTGGCTCTCTTTCAGTGTATGCAATCACTGGGCTTCCTTTGGCCTGAATGACAGTGGCAAACTGGATACAGATGCCATCAAAACCCTCTACAAGAACACTGGTATATGTGACGATGTCAACTGGGTTGACTGGGCATATGCTACCGTTTCTTTCGGCAATTTCGGCCTTTCGCTGGGTAAGCAGTCCATGACTTTCGGAGGATTCGAATTCGATGCATACGATTTCGAGTCCTACTCTTTCCTGAATTCTACCCTCTGGAACAACCTTCAGGTTTACCAGTGGGGAGCAAAACTGGAATGGGCAAATGAAGATGAGAACACGACCCTTTCCCTGCAGATGACAACCTCGCCTTTCGAGTACAGGCCTCTGGAGAACAAGCTTTTCAACTATGCTCTCGAATGGCGCGGAGAATACGGAAACTTCTCCAATATCTGGAGTGTCAATGCAACCCAGAGCGCTCCCGGAGAGTACATTCCTCTGGTTTCACTCGGCCAGCGCTATGCCCTGGACGACAGCTTCACCGTTGGTTTGGACGCCTACAATGCCGTTGGAGACGAAATGGAAGCTCTTGCAAAGGGTTATACCGTTATCCCCTCCATCATCTTCTCCCCCAAGGAGAATTTCCAGATTACAGCCCGCATAGGCGGAGAGTTTGCAACTGAAACCAACAATAAGGATCTGGTCATAGGGCTCGACGGCCATTGGTTCCCCACCGAGTCCCTCAGGCTTCATTTTGCAACCGGATACCGCCACGACGATAACTTGTTCGCTGCAACAATCGGCGCAGTTTATTATCTCAACTTCTCTCTGAAATAATGGCTCGCGAAGAACGGATCATCAACATTGAGCACCTCAGCAAGTCCTTCGGCGACAAGAAAGTGCTCGACGACATCAATCTGTATGTGCGCCGCGGCGAGTTCCTGACGCTCCTGGGGCCTTCCGGATGCGGCAAGACTACCCTGCTGCGCATGATCGCTGGATTCCTGCAGCCCGACGAAGGCAGCATCCTGCTGGACGGCAAGGATATTGCCGGAGTGCCTCCTCACGAGCGCCCGCTCAACACCGTTTTCCAGCGCTATGCCCTCTTCCCGCATTTGGACGTCTACGATAACATCGCTTTCGGCCTCAAGTTGAAGAAGACTCCGGAAGAAGAGATAGACAAGCGCGTCCGCAAGGTGCTCAAGCTTGTGGCGATGTCAGATTATGAAGACCGCGATGTAGAGACCCTCTCCGGTGGCCAGCAGCAGCGTATCGCCATAGCAAGGGCAATCGTCAACCAGCCCAAGGTGCTGCTTCTCGATGAGCCCCTTGCCGCCCTGGACCTCAAGATGCGCAAGGACATGCAGATCGAGCTTAAGGAAATGCACCGCAAGCTTGGCATAACATTTATATATGTAACGCACGATCAGGAAGAAGCCCTTACCCTGAGCGACACCATCGTTGTCATCAACGAAGGCAAGATCCAGCAGATAGGCACCCCTACGGACATCTACAACGAGCCCGTAAACGCTTTTGTGGCGGATTTCATCGGCGAGAGCAACATTCTGAAAGGCAGGATGCTGCGCGACCGCCGCGTAGCCTTCATCAAGCACGAGTTCGACTGCGTGGACGAAGGATTCGGCGAGGATGTTCCGGTAGATGTGGTAGTGCGTCCGGAGGACATCTACTTCACCACCGACCCTGCCAAGTGCCAGTTCACCGCCAAGGTCAACTCCTGCACATTCAAGGGTGTACACTACGAGATGTGGGTCGATACCGACACCGGATACGAACTGATGATCCAGGACTACGACCCCTATCCAGTAGGCAGCGAGGTCATGCTCTACATCGACCCGGATGACATCCAGGTGATGAAGAAGGAGCGCACGGCCAACAACTACCCTGCAAAAGTGACCGGAGAAGGCAAGGTTGAAT
>DGUE01000041.1 GCA_002393895.1 Bacteroidales bacterium UBA4318 | reverse complement strand
TCCTTAAGTTCCTCTGTGATATAGCGTTCCGCGCCCACCAGGGTCTGCTTTCGCACCCATTCGGGCGGCACCTGGTCCTTGAAGGTATTGCGCACCTCCAGGTAGTAGCCGAACACGTTGTTGTATCCTATGCGCAGCGACGAAATTCCCGTGCGCTCCACCTCGCGGGCCTGCATCTGCAGCAGGTAGTCCTTGCCGCCGGTGGAGATGCTGCGGAGCTCGTCCAGGGTCTTGTCCACTCCGGGAGCGATGACGGGGCCTTTGCCTATCTGCGCGGCCGGGTCTTCCGCCATCGTGGCTTCGATGCGCGCGAGCAGCTTCCCGCAGTTCTTCATCCCCTTCAGAAGCTTGTCCAGGGCCTCCACACCAGTGTCCGAGCAGAGGGCCTTGATGGGTTCCATCTGCCTCAGGGACCTGCGTAGCTGCATCATTTCGCGGGGGAGAAGCTTTCCGGTGGCGGCGCGGGAGAGGATGCGCTCCAGGTCGCCTACGTCCGAAATCAGCCTCCGCACCTCATCCAGCGGGCCGTCGTTGTCGAAGAAGAACTGCACGCAGTCGTAGCGGGCATTCAGCGCAGCGCGGTCCATTATCGGCATCGAGAGCCAGGAACGCAGCAGGCGCGCGCCCATCGGCGACGAGCAGCGGTCAAGTACATCCACCAGGCTGGTGCCCTCACGACCGGCGTTCGATGCGAAGATTTCCAGATTGCGGATGGTAAAACGGTCCATCCACACGAACTTCCCTTCATCTATGCGGGAGACGCCGCAGATGTTCCGCAGGCCCTCGTGATGCGTCTGTTCCAGATAATAGATTACCGCCCCGGCAGCGCAGATGGCGAGGGGAAAACTCTCCACGCCGAAGCCCTTCAAGGACTCCACACGCAGCTGCGAGCGCAGTTTTTCGGCCGCCGAATCATAAACGAACGCCCATTCTTCGAGGGGGGTGATATAATAGTCGCCGAAGCGCTCGCGGGCGCCCTTCACGCAGTCCCTCTGCACCACCAGTTCCTTGGGGGAGAAGGATGCAAGCAGGGTGGAGATATAATCCAGCGAGCCCTGGGCAACACGGAAAGTGCCGGTAGAAGCATCCAGGAAGGCGGCGCCGACCTGATCGTTATCGAAACAAAGCCCGCAGAGCCAGTTGTGCTCCTTCTGCTCCAGCATCCCCTCGCCGAAAGCGATTCCGGGGGTGAGGATCTCCGTTATCCCGCGCTTCACCAACTTGGCCTGCGCGAGTTTCGGATCCTCCAGCTGGTCGCAGATAGCGACCTTGTAGCCGGCACGGACCAGTTTGGGAAGATACTGTGCCAGAGCGTGATGCGGGATTCCAGCCATAGGGGTGTCCCCCTTTTCGCCGTTGGATTTGCGCGTCAGCACTATCCCCAGCACCTTGCTGGTGATGAGCGCGTCGTCGCTGTACGACTCATAGAAATCCCCCACGCGGAACAACAGCACCGCCTCAGGATTCTGGGCCTTGATGCTGAAATACTGCTTGAGAAGCGGAGTATCTTCCTTGGGTTTTGCCATATCAAGGCAAAGATAATAAAATTACACCAGATTCGTTATGGCGATGGCCACTATCATCACCGGGGCGGCATAGCGGATCAGCCAGTACACGAAACGGTAGCGGACGTGGCGCAGAACCTCTTCGCGGGGCATCTTCCAGCCCACCAGAAGGGCGAAGGCAAGAGCTCCGATCATCATCAGCACGTTGGAGGAGATGAAGTCGCAGGCGCCGAAAACGCGGGGAGCCACTGCGCAGGCGAATCCAAGCGCGGCCGCAGCCCCGAAGACCGCCAGAACCGCATGGCTGCGGCGCATCCCCCTCTGGTCTACCAGCCAGGCCACCACCACTTCCAGCATCGAAATTGAGGAGCTGAGGGCGGCTATCAGGATGGACAGAAAGAACACCACCGGCAGCACCACTCCCATGCGGGAGAAGATTACCGGGAGGGTCTCGAACACCAGCGACGGGCCAGCCGCGGGTTCTATCCCGGCGGCAAACACTGCCGGCATTATGGCGAAGCCAGCTATCAGGGCGAAGACCGTGTCGAAAAAGGCCGTCCATCCCCCTGCGGAAATCAGGTTCGCATCTTCTTTCATGTAGGAAGAGTAGGTGAGGATGGTGCCCACGCCGAGCGACAGGCTGAAGAAGGACTGGCCCAGCGCGGCGGCAACCGCAGGCGCGTCGAGTTTGCTGAAATCGGGCTGTATCAGGTATTCCACCCCTTTCCCGGCTCCCGGCAGGCACAGGGACACCAACGCGATTACCACCACCATCACGAACAGCACCGGGATGGAAATCTTGGAGAAGCGGCCTATGCCCTTGTCGACCCCGGCACCCACTATCATCGCCGTCAGGCCGAGGAAGACCAGCATGCAGCTGACGCTCTCTACGGGAGATGCGCCCATGGCGGCGAATACCTCCCGGGCCTCTTCCATGCTGCGTCCGCTGAACCCTCCGCCGAGGGAGCGGATCAGGTAGTCTATGCTCCATCCGCCTACTACACTGTAGAAGGAGAGGATTATGAAGGATGCCAGGATGGCCGTATAGCCGGCCCACTTGCTTTTGGGGGAGATGCTTTCCAGGGCGCCGAAGGTGTCGCGGCGGGTAGACTTGCCTATTGTCGCCTCCGCATAGAAGATAGGTAGCGAGACCAGCAGACAGCAGATGATGTAGACTATGATAAATGCCGCGCCTCCATGCTCGCCCACAATGTAGGGGAAACGCCAGATGTTGCCGAGCCCGACAGCGGACCCGGCCATCGCCATCACTGCGGCGAAACGGCTGCTGAATTTACCCCGGTTACTCACCCTTGAATTCTTTCAGTAGATAGCCTATGCGGCGGGTGATATCCCTTTCGTTGAGAGGATCCGCCTCTTCCGGAGTAGACCTGTTGAAATAGACCAGGCGGCCGGTGCGCACGTCGGCGACCAACAGCCAGATTTTGGATTCGTAACGCAACTGATTCTCTTCCAGCGTGATGCGGCGCGACCACACGAACCCTTCCGAATAGACCATAAGGGCGTAACGGCTGGGCTGGGTGGAAAGGAAGGCCTGCATCGCGGCAGGAAGGCGCTTCTTGGTGAGGTCTTCGTAGATGCTCAGTTTCTTGATCCATTCATAATCGCCGTCCAGCGCCTCCTGGTTGCTGCGGCCAACTACTGAAACCACCTTTTTTACAGGCAGGTTCTGCTGCTCTATCGCCTTGATTATCAGCTGTTCCGACAAGGCGGAAAGACTATCGGAATAGAAGAAGTTGGAGTATGGCACCAGGCAGTCGATGCGGCTGTAGGGAGCCACCAGGGTGAGTTCATCGACAACCGGCTTCTCCTCCCCAATGAAGCGGGTGGTGGAGCAGGCGCACAGCAGTATCGCCAGGATTATGAGGCTACTTCTTTTCGTAGACTACAAACTCGAATTCGTATCCGGTTTCCGGATCGGTATGGGTTTCGGATGTGCTTACGCGCTGCCAGACCTCAGGGTCGATTTCGGGGAAGAAGGCATCCGCATCCTTCACCTCGGTGTGCACGTGCGTGATGTAGAGACGGTCCATCAGCGGAAGGGCGGCGCGATAGACGGAGGCTCCGCCCATGATGAAGCACTTGTCCTTGCCCGTTGCCTCGGCCTCTGCAAAAGCCTCATCGAAGGAATAGACGCAGGTAACCTCGGGAATCGGGTCTCCCCCAAGGTTGAGAACTATGTTCTTGCGGCCCTTCAGCGGACGGAAAGGCAGGGAGAAATAGGTTGTGCGGCCCATGATGACGGGATATCCCTTGGTCGTGGCCTTGAAATACTGCAGGTCTTCGGAGATGTGCCAGGGCAGATCCCCCTTAACACCTATTCCGTAATTGTCGGCTATTGCGACTATGAGGCACTTTAGCATGGCTTGTGGGTTTTAACTTTCAAAGATAATTATTTTTACTATATTTGTGAAACTCTCGTTATAACGATAGTGATATGGAACAGCAAATCATATTATATCACGGCTCGCCTAGGATTGTTGAGCGGCCCTTCTTCGGAGGAGGGAGGCCGAACAATGATTACGGGCCGGGCTTCTACTGTACCGAGAGCATAGATCTGGCCTGTGAATGGGCCAGACCCGAAGCCCGGGCGGGCTTTGTGAACAAGTATTACCTGGAAAACGAGGGCCTGGCCGTGCTGAATCTGTCCGAAAAGCCATGCCATGTGCTGAACTGGCTGGCTATCCTGCTGCAGAACAGGCACTTCTATGTCCCACAGGGGCTGGCTTTCGAGGCCAGGGCATACATTCTTTCGGAATTCCTGACGGACTGTTCCGGGTATGACCTGATCAAAGGCTGGAGGGCGGATGACTCCTACTTCTCTTTCGCCAAGGCCTTCCTTAACGGGGGTATCTCCCTGGAGCAGCTTTCGGCCGCGATGGAACTGGGGCAGTTGGGGGAGCAGATTGTCCTCAAGAGTGAAAAGGCTTTCGAAAGAGTCCATTACCTGGGAGCCACCCCGGCACCCGATGCCTATGCGGCAAGGCGCAAGGCCAGGGACGAGGCGGCAAGGGAAGATTTCTCCAGGCTCAAGGCTTCCGCAGAGCCTCTTGCCGGGACATATATCCTTGACATCCTTCGCAATAAATGGAAAAACGACGATGAACGCCTACGCTGAAACATATCTTCCCGATGCGATGGAAGCTCTCGGAGCGATGTTGGATTATGCTGTGAACGGCTGCGGCATTGCCCTGGAAGATTTCTACGCCCGCTTTCTGGCCAGCAGGGTGGCGGAAGGATTCGGCGGAGGCCTCCCCAAATATGTGGCCGGGATGTCGGGAATAGAGCTGGCCGAGGCGGTGCTAGAAGAAACCGGCGCCCCGGCATTCCATCCGACAGATTTCATCCCCGGCAATCCCGGATGCGAATACTGGTGCGGATGGGCCCTGGCATATCTGCAGTGGCAGTCGGGGTGGTCTTTCGAGTATATCCAAAATCACGGGCTGACGGTGGAAACCGTGGCGGAAATGTATCATCCGCTTCACGAAGCCGATGTTTCAAATTTTGCCGAGATTGCAGGACGCCGGATAGAAGCTTTTTCCAAAAAGAGCGGGAGCCCGGTGAAGCATTTCCGGAAAGCATTGGGCTTGACCCAGGAAGAACTTGCCCGCCGCTGCGGCATCACTCTCCGTATGATCCAGGCCTATGAGCAGCACCGGCAGGACCTGTCGAAAGCCGAAGCCTCCACCCTTTTGAATCTTAGCCGCGCGCTATGCTGCAAACCGGATGAATTGATTTGACTCGAGAAATTGAATGTATGAAAACACTGGTTTATATATTATCCTTTTTGATGCTGTTCTTCTCGTGTTCCGAGAAACGCAGCCATCTCGCAAACACCTTCTGGTCCCTCTGTTCAGAAGTAGAGACGGATTTTGATAAAACAATTCAGATAGTTGAAAAAGATCTGGAGAGCAACATCTCTGCCATCTCTTATTTTTCAAAAAAGGGTAGCAATTCTCAAAAAATACGGGCCTGTTATATCAGAGGGCGCATTCAGCTCGAAGAAGGAGATATTGCCGGAGGTATTATTACGCTGTACGATGCAACAAGACTGGCGCCGGAGCATTCGGGTGACTATCGCTTTATTGGCAATATTTATAAACTTCTCTCCGAGTTCCTTGGAAAGTCTGTTACAGCAAGCAACGACTATGCAAGACTTGCAGACTTATATTTGGGATTTCCCGTTGCGGATAAGACTGCGGTGTTTGATATTGATTCATCCTTTAGCGCTCCTGCAGCCATCGCACTAGCTTCACACAATTCGCGCCTTCTTAATCATGCAGAAAGGGAAAAACATAATTTACAGTATACTATCTTTTTTATCATCATAAGTATTCTTATTCTATTCCTTTGGCTAATTACATACCTACGCTATCGGCAGCGCATTATTATAAAAGAAAGAGAGGAATCAGAAGAGATGCTGGAAGCCGCATCTAGACAGATAGAGCAATTGAAAAGCGATGTCTATTCTCTTCAAGATGATTATATTCGTGCTCATAAACCGCAGATAGATATTCTGGAAGATTTGCTGTTGTCATACAAAAAATCGGGGGATGCAGAGACGTTTAGAAAAAAGGCTTCTCGGATTTTGAATGCTTCTTCCGAAGATTTTGAATCTCAAATGGAACTGGAATCCAAGATTAACAAAAGAATGGATTTCGTAATGAAAAAATTAAGGCAAGATTTTAACTGTTTCTCTGAAGATGATTTCCGCTTTATTTCCTTTTCTTTGATGGGTTTTGACGCATCTACGATTGCCTTGCTGACAGGAATGCAATCAAAAGGCGCCGTATATACACGAAAATCCAGAATAAAAAAAACCGTCTTCGCCCTGGATTCTGAACACAGAAATACATATATTAGGTTCCTAAGATAACCACCTTGTAAGGTTTTTTTTCAAAAGAGTCGCGTTTTCCCTCATTGGCATTAATCGCGGCCCGTTTTTGTCATATTGCCTTGTAAGTATATACAGGCCTTTATCCTTATTTGTTTTCCCCGTATTGTCTACCTTTGCATTGTTATATTTTAATGTTTCTATTGTATGAAAAAGGTTATTTTGGCCATTATCGGAAGCCTATTGATGTCATCATGTGTCGATAACTTGATTCCTGAGCCTGCCGGCTTCAAGCGCGATGCGTTCGTTAATAAAGACCGAATTACACAAATGCATGAATACGATACCCTTTCCTCCGAAGTTAAGAACTATCTTTGGCTGTTTAAAATGCATGACAACCTCTCTCTTCCCTATATATCAAGGAAAGATAAAAGGCTCATCAGACAGATTAAAACAAAGATGCGGCCTTCACTTTGGGAAAGGCCCATAAGCGAAGAAGACTCTATCGCCATGCACAACTTTGAGACAATGCTAAAAAAAACAGGATGGTCACTGGAAAAAAAGTATTTATTATTTGAAACATATCTGACCATTGACGAACTGAATGCTAAAGATTACTTAATCAACCAAAGTCACAACTATCTTTCTGGGGTTTCCCCTGAAGAAATGCTACTGATTAGGCATTTTCTTTCCGAACATTTGATTTCCACCTCTGAGGATCATTATTCTTTAGATACAATCTCACCTAAAGAATCTGGCTTGAAGAGAAAAATGTTAAAAAAATTACTCCCTGTTGTTGAGTCCTATCGTGTTAGTGAATACCCAGACAAAGACACTGTAATAGACAGTATTTTGCGCGAGGTTATTTAACTTTGGAATAATACTAAAGTTTTATTTGACGGATTATTGCTATCTTTGAAAAGATAAACATAATCCGTTAAGGAATGAGTACTATTACCAAAGAACTCTGGGGCAAGGCCCAAGGAAAGGAAATCTATAAGTATAAGATGGTGAACGCTTCCGGCGCGTATGTGGTGCTGGGGAGCGTGGGTGCGGCGATCGTGGAGATTCACGTGCCGGACAAGAATGGAGAGTTGGGGGACGTGGTGATCGGATACCCCGCTGCCGAGAGTTATTTCGCCGACGGCCCTTGCTCTGGGAAGGTGCCCGGGCGCTATGCAAACCGCATCGCCAAGGGGCATCTGGAGGTGGATGGAAAGGTGTATGAACTCCCCATCAACAACGGCCCCAACCATCTGCACGGCGGCCCCGAGGGCTTCCAGAACCAGGTTTGGGACTCCCGCGTGGACGGGGATGCGGTGGAGTTCATGTACTTTTCGCAGGACGGAGAAATGGGTTATCCCGGCAATCTGAAGGTGACCGCGCGCTACGTGTGGACGGAGAACAACGAGCTGGAGCTGACCTTTGCGGCGGTGGCAGATGCCGCTACGGTGGTGAACCTCACGAACCATGTGTATTTCAACCTGGACGGAGAGGGCGCCGGCAGCATCGAGAAGCACCTCCTGCGCCTTAACGCATCCGAGTATCTGCCCACCGACAGCACCCTGATTCCCCTTGGGGAGTCCGAACCGGTGGCAGGCACGCCGATGGACTTCGTGACGGCGAAAGAGATAGGGCGGGATCTCCGCGCAGACTTTCCTGCCATCAACTACGGCAAGGGCTTTGATGCCTGCTGGGTGATCGACGGGAAGATAGAGGGCCAGCTGGCGGAGGCGGCGGAACTCTGCTCGCCGGAGAGCGGACGCACGTTGAAGGTCTACACCACCCAGCCGGGCGTGCAGATCTACACCGGCAACTGGCTGAACGGCTGCCCTGAGGGCAAGAACGGGCACATCTACCACGACTACGATGCCGTGGCTATCGAGTGCCAGCACTTCCCGGACAGCCCCAACAAGGCGGACTATCCTTCCACCCTGCTGCAGCCGGGGGAGACTTTTGAACAGGCAATAATTTGGGCGTTCTCGGCGAAGTAGATTCCTTCGCTGCGCTCGGAATGACAGTAAAGAAAACATGAAACAATACCTGGACCTTTTGCGCCACATCCGCGAAAACGGCGTAATCAAGACCGATCGCACCGGAGTCGGCACCCAAAGCGTATTCGGATATCAGATGCGCTTCGACCTTTCGGAGGGATTCCCTCTTCTGACCACCAAGAAGGTGCATCTGAAATCGATAATCTACGAGCTCCTGTGGTTCATTTCGGGGGATACCAACGTGAAGTATCTCCAGGACCACAAGGTGACCATCTGGGACGAGTGGGCCGATGAGAACGGAGATCTGGGCCCGGTCTATGGGCATCAGTGGCGCAGCTGGCCGGCCCCTGACGGACGCAGCATCGACCAGCTCTCGCAGGTGATCGATTTGATAAAGAACCATCCGGATTCCCGCCGTATGCTCGTGTGTGCCTGGAACCCGGGCGAAGTGGACAAGATGGCCCTGCCGCCCTGCCACTGCCTCTTCCAGTTCTATGTGGCCGAGGGGAAATTGAGCTGCCAGCTCTATCAGCGCAGCGCAGATACCTTCCTCGGGGTGCCGTTCAACATCGCTTCCTATGCCCTGCTGACGATGATGATCGCCCAGACCTGCGGCCTGCAGCCGGGCGAATTCATCCACACCACCGGAGATACGCATATCTACCTGAACCACTTCGACCAGGTGGCGGAGCAGCTCAGCCGCGAGCCGCGGCCCCTGCCCAAGATGCTGCTGAACCCTGAAGTGAAGAGTGTCTTCGACTTCAAGTACGAAGACTTCACCCTGGTCGATTACGACCCCTGGCCCGCCATCAAGGCCCCGGTCGCGGTGTAAGGTCTTCGACCACGGGCTACGTTCTGCTACGTTTTTCTATCATTTCGTAACCAACCCCCATTTTTACGGGTGGGTCTGATACAATTTATGCCTTATTCGTAGCCAACGCCCGTTCTCAGACAGGGGTCTGCTACGTTATTCCCTGTTTTTGCATCTAATAATCGAAGTATTTCATTTTTTATTCAGAACTTTGTGCAAGTTTTCCAAAATGTAGGGTTGAATAACGGTATGAGATTAGTTTTAAAGTTTGCGGCGGCTGTGTTTTTGTGTTTTGCCGCCGAATACATATCACAAGCCCAGGGCAAAGCGACCATCAGCGGGTACATCACCGATGCGAAGACCGGGGAGACGCTGATTTCCGCCGGTGTAGTGGCGCGCAAACCGGCAAAAAGCACGAGCCAGACGGGCGAAGGCCAAGGAAGCACGAGCCGGACCGGCGAGAGCCAGGCAAGTGCCGGCCAGGGCATAACCGGCGCGGTGACCAACCCATACGGATTCTACACCCTCACGCTGCCAAAGGGTGCCCACGAACTCACCGCTTCCTACATGGGATACTCCGACCAGACCGTCTCCATCAATCTGCAGAGGGACACCACCATCAACTTCATCCTGAACCAGGACTTGCAGCTCAACAGCGCCACGGTGGTGGCCACCAAGGACGCGGGCATACTCTCCACCAAGATGAGCGCCATCGAGGTGCCGGTGACTGTGATCCAGCAGACACCCACCCTCTTCGGCGAGGCGGATGTGCTCAAGACCATCCAGCTAATGCCGGGCGTGCAGGCGGGAACTGAAGGTTTTTCAGGTATTTACGTGCGTGGTGGAGGCCCCGAAGAGAACCTCCTTCTGCTGGACGGCATCTCCCTCTACAACGCCGAGCATCTGATGGGAATCTTCTCCATCTTCCAGCCGGAAGCGGTGAAAAAGGTCACCCTCTACAAAGGCTCCTTCCCCGCCAGGTACGGCGGCCGCATCTCCTCCATCATCGACATCCGCACCAACGACGGCAACATGAAGGAGTACCACGGCACCGTGAGCGTGGGCGCCATCAGCGACAAACTGCACCTGGAGGGCCCTATCATCAAGGATAAACTCGCCTTCAGCGTCAGCGGGCGCGGGATGCACACCCTCTTTTTCACCCCGATCCTGCGTGCCCACGACCTCAACGGCAACTACTATTTTTACGACCTCAACGGCAAGCTCAGCTGGCGCATCTCCGACCGCGACCGAATCTACCTTAACGCCTACAACGGCCGCGATATCTTCTTCTATAAAGATAAGGATAACGGCTTTGGCACAATATCTTACGGGGACAACACCACCGCCAGCCACAGCTATTCCGACAGCAACAACATCGACATCCGCTGGGGCAACACCCTTGCCGCCCTGCGCTGGAACCACATCTTTAACAACCGCCTCTTCTCCAACGCCACCGTAGCCTACACCCGCTACAAGATGCAGGTGGGGGTGGATATCGAGAACGTGGATGTCGTGGACGGGAAAAAGAGCCGGGACGTGTTCAGCATACTCTACCACTCCGGAATGCGGGACCTGACCGCCAAGTTGGACTTCGACTACACCCCCTCGCCTCAGCACCTGATCAAGTTCGGTGCGGAGTACGTGAACCATACCTTCATCCCCGAGACCCTGGGGGGATACATCTATGAGAGCGATGCGACCGAGGTTGCCGTAGACACCACCTTCAAGGCATCCGCCAACGCCATCCTCCACGGGCACGAAATGTCGGTCTATGCGGAGGATGACATCAGCATCGGCGAGCGTCTGACCCTGAATCCGGGCCTGCACGCGGCCTTCTTCTACACCCTCGGCACCCCCTACTGGAGCCTGGAGCCCAGGATGAGCGCCAAGTACAACTTCACGGAGGATATCTCCGCCAAGGCCTCCTACTCGCGCATGGCGCAGTACGTGCATCTGCTCTCGCCCGCAAAGATCACCCTGCCGATGGACCTCTGGGTGCCCATCACCGACAAGATCAAGCCCGTCACCTCGGACCAGGTCAGCGTCGGGGCCTACTACAGCGGCATCCCCGGATGGGAGTTCTCGCTGGAGGGCTACTACAAGTGGATGCACAACATCCTGGAATACAGCGACGGCACATCCTTCTTCGGCAACTCCGCCAACTGGCAGAAGAACGTGGAGATGGGAGAAGGCCTCGCCCGCGGAGTGGAACTCTTCGTGGAGAAGAAGGACGGCCCCACCACCGGCTGGCTGGGATACACCCTCGCCTGGAGCGACCGCGTGTTCCCGGACGGCACCATCAACGGCGGAAAGCCCTTCCCCTACCGCTACGACCGCAGGCACAACCTCTCGCTGGTGGTGAACCATCAGTTTGGCAAGAAACTCTCCCTCAGCGCCACCTGGACCTTTGCGAGCGGCGGCACCATGACCGTGCCCGAACGCCAGACGCAGGTGATGTATCCCGACGGAAGCGTGACAACGGAGGATTATTCCCCTTCCCGAAACAACTACCGCCTGCCGCCGAGCCACCGGCTGAACCTGAGCCTCAACCACACCAAACAGAAGCGGCACGGGCAGGCCGTCTGGAGTTTCGGGGTGTATAACGCCTACAACAATATGAACCCGAACTTCGTGTTCTCGGACTATAGCACAGACTACGACGCATCGTCCCCCGGGACCTACCGCAAGAAGCAGGAACTCACGAAGATCACCATCCTGCCCATCCTGCCGTCGATTTCCTATACCTATAAATTCTAGCGCGATGAAGAAGATCCTGTATATGATGATGGCTGCGGCGCTTCTGGCCGCCTGCGACAATCCGCTGGAATACAAGCCTGAGAGCAAAGCGGACGAACTGGTGCTGAACGCCCACCTTTCCGCAGATGAGCAGTGGCACACCGTGTATGTGGCGGTGAGCCATACCGAATATGTGAGCATGGTCTCTTCCGGAGAACTGAACTGCTATGTGAACGGCTCCCTGGTGGCGAAAACCAACACCCTTACTAGCCGGAACGACGACTATATGGGGCCGAGCAAATACTTTACCTTCAAGGCAGATTTCAAGGCGGGCGACAAAGTGCGGATCGAGGTGGCGGCCGACGGCTTCAAGGCCAGCAACGAACAGATTGTGCCGGACGCTCCCACCGTAACCAAGGTGGACACCGTAACCGTGCACCAGAGGGACGAGGGGGGATATGTGAACGTCTGCTACCGCTTCGACACGACCCTCAAGGACAGCGATCCGGAGGAGAGTTTCTTCCGGCTCACGCTGATAGACCACGGGGAAAGCACCTTTTACAAGGATAATGTAGAAATCGGCCAGGACACGATGGACAAGCGCCGTGATTTCTGGGCCGATGACGACCCTGTGCTGAACGAGGGCCACTTTGTGGCGGATGAAATGCCTTTCGAAATAGGGTCGACGAACAAATACGGCATCATCACCGACAATATGTTCGCGAACGGGACTGCGACGCTTAAACCTGTTATCAGCAAGAGTTCCTTCGGCCTGACCACCATTATGGAGGGCGCCGATTCGGTGAAGGTTGCCACCACGGCCATAGTCAAGGTCTACGGCATCTCAAAAGCCTACTTCTACTATTTCAAGGCCCTGAATTCAATCAGCGACGGAGGGGGTGACCTTGCCCTGGAAGATGTCCAGATACCGGACAATATCGACGGCGGAATAGGGTTCATCGGCATAGCCAACCCCAGTTCCACCGGTTTCTATCTTGGGGAGAGGTCCTATCCCCTGGTGTATTATGGTGGCGAGAACCCGCCCTTGCCGGAATAGGTTAAAGAGCCTTCAGCACCCGATCGACAGGCGCGTCCTTCAGAAGGATGCGCTTTTCTGCATCCAGAAGGTACAGGGATGGGATGGCGCGGATGCAGTAGAGCTGATCCTGACGGAGGATATGCGCGGCGTCATAGCCGTTCAGCCACTCTTTGGGGTAGATGGGCATATAGTCCCGCCAGGCCTTCAGGTCTTCGTCGATATAGATATTGAGAATCGCCAGCTTTCCGTCGGAAACCTGCTGGCAGACGTATTCATCGCCCTTCAGGGCATCGATAATCTCTTTGCAGTTCTGGCAGCCGGGGTTGCTGAAAAACAGTATCGTGCGCTCGGCCCGCACCGAATGCATGCGGACTCCGGTGCCGTTCCGGAGAGTAATCACAAAGTCCGGGGCGATGCTGCCGCGGGGGTTCAGGGCGCACATAGTCGCCTCGTAGCGAAAGGCTGTGCGCATATTCTCGCGGGTGAGAGGAGAAGCCGCCATCCTCTGCACGAATGGCAGATAGAGGTCCTCGTCCCGCATAGGGGAGTTCGGGTCGTAGAGGTAGCGCGCAACTATCTCTGTCATAGCAAGATACACGCGCGAGGCCGTATCCGCCTGCTGCTTTGCGGACAGCTGGTCGAAGAGACGGCCCATGCTGTTCTGCGCCTGCGGAAGGGGCATCTCGTTGAGCACGGCTATATAGTTTGCCAGAGCCTGCTCCACAGCCCCCTTGGGCACCCCGATCACTCGCGCGGAATCCGTCCTTCCGGCCCCATCGAAAAAGCCATCCCAATAATGGCAGGCCAGATATTCCAGACGTTCCGCCGGCTCGGTGTAGGCCGTCGGCACCATCGGTTGAGGGAAGGCCCTGTCCGGCTGCACCACCGGCGCCGCCGCCTTCTTCCGCCCCCCGCAGGATATGGCCAGAAGCAGCGCGAATGCAAAAACTATATGTCTGCCCATTCTCATTTCCTGAAGCTTACGAAGCGGGGACGGTCGAAGAAGTCGCGGATGATTTCTACGGAGGAGAAGCCTGCCTGCGAGAATACTGCGGCGGTTTCTTCGGCCAGTTCGGTGTTGATCTCCACGATCCCGTATCCTTCGGGTGCGAGCAGGCGGAGGGCGGTCACCGCGATGGCCTTGTGGAACGCCAGGGGATCCCGGTCGGGGGCGAAGATGGCCATGTGCGGCTCCCAGCCGAGCACGTTGGGGCGCATCTCCACCTTTTCGGAGTTCATCACATAGGGAGGATTTGCGGTGATGACATCGAATGATGGCTCCGCGGCGGCCTTGATGGTTCCGTCGATATCCAGCAGGTCCGCCTTCACGAAACGGGGGCGCACAACCTTCCTGGAAAGGCGCTTGAACTGCTCGGAGGCAAGTTCGAGGGCTTCTTCCGAAAGATCCGTCGCGGTTACCTCCGCACCCGGAAGGTCCATAGCAAGGGTCCAGGCGATGCAGCCGGAACCGGTGCAAAGATCCAGTATCTTGAGGCCTTCTTTCTTCGGAGCCATCTCCTCGGCCTTCATGCAGAGAAGTTCCGTCTCGACTCGCGGGATCAAGGCGCGATGGTCCACTTTGAAAGTGCGGCCGCAGAACTCGGTGTAACCCAGGACATACTGCAAAGGCTCGGCCTCCGAGAGCCGGCGGACATCGTCCAGTGCCTGCTCCAGCAGATCCGCCGGCACCTCGGTCTTGGGTTCGGTAATATGCTGATACGAAGGGAATCCGAACACGTCCGCGCAGTAGAACATTACCATGCTGCGCGCCTCCTCTTTGGGGTAGAGGCCCGACAGCGCGGCAATTCCGTCTTTTATAAAGTCTTTTAAAAGCATAATCCGGACTCCTTACCTCCCCGGTTTGGCACTGATCTGTGCCTGGGAGATGTTGATGATGAAGTCGCCCATCTTCTCGAGGGAGTTCACCACATCCATATAGAATGCACCGGTCTCGTAGGGGTAGTTGGCCTTCTCGACGTTGGCGAGGTGCTCTTCGCGCAGGGTGTCGCGGTAGGCGTTCACGTTCTGCTCGGCATCCTCGGCGTTGGTAATGTTCTCCAGCTGCACCAGAGGGGTGGCCAGGTTGTCGTGCATCGCCCCGTAGGCCACATCCACCAGGTTGATCAGGCGCTCCAGCTTACGGGTCATATCTGGTGTAAACTTCTGCCCGTGGGCCCAGGCGCGGGAAAGTATCTTGCCTATGCTCTCGCCGCTGTCGCCAAGGGACTCCATCTCGCCGATGATGCGATAGAAACTGCGGATGCGCACCACGCCGTCGTGAGACATCTCGTTGCGGGTGGCGTCGTTGAGGTAGGCCGCGATCTCGTGCTCCATATGGTCGGTGATCTCCTCATACTTCACCAGGCTCTCATTGGCCTTCTCGAACTCTTCCTGGTTCTTTGCGAACACGGCCTCACGGATGTAGTTAAGGTCTTTGCGACAGAGGTCGCCGAAGCGCACCAGCTCCATCTTCACCGAGGCAAGGGCCATATCGGCGGTGACAACCGTACCGGCGCTGATGTACTTGAGCCTGGCAGGGCCCTCTCCCTCCTTGGGGCTGGGAACCATCCAGGTGACTATCTTTACGATGACGGGGATGAACCAGACGAGGATGCAGGTGTTGATGATATTGAAGAGGGTATGCAGGGTGGCGACGCTATAGGGCAGGGACGCGATCAGCGCGGTGCGGGTGGCTTCGTCGGCCGCGGCGAAATCGGTTGCCGCCGGGTTGGGGAAGCCGAACAATTCCACTATATTGCCCAGCAGACCCAGGAAGGGATGGAAGAGGCAGCACACCCAGAACACGCCGAACACATTGAAGAGTAGATGGGCGCGCGCCGTGCGCTTTGCCGACACGTTCGCGACCGAGGCGGCGATGTTGGAGGTGATGGTGGTTCCGATATTCTCGCCCAGAACCATCGCCGCAGCCATCTCGAAGGGGATGTAGCCGTTGGCGACGAGCACCATGGTGATGGCCATCGTGGCGGCGGAGCTCTGGAGCATCAGGGTCATGCAGGCGCCAGCAACCATAAAGAGGAGGATGCTCAGGCCGCCCCAGCCCGTGAGAGTGCCGAGGAAGTGGCGCACCGGCTCGTTGTCGAGCAGCACGGTGGAAGTTTCCCGCAGGGTGGTGAGACCCAGGAACAGGAAGGCGAATCCCATCAGGAACTCACCGAGGTTGTTGTATTTCTTTTTGCTGGCGCTGATGAGCACGAAGGCGAAGAACATCAGCGGGATAGCTATGGTGCCGAGGCTGAAGGAGGATCCGCCGAAGGAGAGGGCGAAGATCCACGCGGTGACGGTGGTGCCTATGTTCGCGCCCATGATCACCGCGACTGCGGTTGCTAGCGACAACAGCCCCGCATTCACGAAGCTCACCAGCATCAGGGTGGTAGCGGTGGACGACTGCACCAGGGCGGTTACCGTGATACCCGTAAGGATGCATTTGAAAGTGTTGGAGGTCATCTTGGCCATGAAGGTGCGCAGACGGTCACCGGCCATTTTCTGGAGGCCTCCGCTCATCAGCGACATTCCGTAAAGGAACATTCCCAGTGAGCCGAGCAGGGTCAGAATCCTAAGGAAAAGACTCATAAATTGTTAAATTGCGAAAAATCGGTTAAATTTACTGAAAATAATTGAAAACACCGCAAGATGAGGCATCTGGGGGCTTTGATAATCGGGATTTTTGCTACTGCGCTGGCATTGAACGCGCAGGTGGTGACCGGTGGCGTGGACCCATCTTCCATCAAATGGAAAAGCCTTGAAAGCGAGCACTTCCGCATCATTTATCCCGAGGCTGCCGACTCGCTGGCACGCGAGTACGCCAAGAGTCTGGAGAGCTTTACCGCCGCCCAGAAATTCAGTTGCGGGTTTTATCCTAACGAGATGTACCGCAGGAAGATGCCTGTCATCCTGCACACCTACACCGCCGAGGCCAACGGAATGGTCACCTGGGCCCCGAGGCGTATGGAACTCTATACCAATCCGGAAACCTACAACCCCGAATCCACCCCCTGGATCACGCAACTGGCGGTGCACGAAGGCCGGCACGTGGCGCAGATGCAGTTCTCCCGCGCAAGCAGGGTGTTCCGGCCGCTGGAGTATCTGATCGGGGATCTTGCGGTGGGTGCGGCATCTGCCATCTACCCCGGTCCAGCGCTGCTCGAAGGGGATGCGGTGGTTGCCGAAACCGCCCTGACTTCCAGCGGGCGCGGGCGCACGGCCGACTTCCTCGAATACTATCACGTGGCTCTTGCCGACAGCCTCTACCGGGACTTCTGGCAATGGCGCTACGGCTCGCAGAAGCGTTATACCCCCGATTATTACCGCGCCGGATATGTGCTGATTGCAGGTATGCGGACGGCCTATTCGGACACTCTTTTCACGCGCAGATACTTCCACAACGCCAACTCCCGCTTCCTGCCTTTCAACGTCCTTCAGAAAACCGTCATCCAGGGTTCGGGCCGCAAAAAGAATCTTTATTCCGGTTTCAAGGGGATTCAGGATGCTTTCCGCGCAGAATGGGCGGCGGCCGACAGTGCCCGCGCTCCATTCTTCGAAGGGAGGGACCTGGTGCGCCCCGGGCGCCTCTACGACAGCTATAACTCCCTGACATTCACCGACGAAGGTCTGCTGGCGCTGCATTCGGGGCTGGACTGCGCGACGGAACTCGTCCGAATAGACACTACCGGTCGCACAGAACGAATCGGGGCCTTTTCCGGCAATGTCTCCCGCCTCGCCTGGGACAAGTTCAACCGGCGCATCATCTGGACGGAGTACAAGCCTTCGGCGACGATGAGCCTGAAGTCCTGGTCGGTGCTGAGATATCTGGAAGACAACAATTCCCCCGCCACCCTGCTGCAGGACGGGATGATACATAACCC
>DGUE01000137.1 GCA_002393895.1 Bacteroidales bacterium UBA4318 | reverse complement strand
ATCGTCTTCGCCAACGAGACCGAGGCACGCGCTTTCACCAAGGTGGAAGGAGTCGAAGAGGGCCTTCGTGAGCTGGCGAATCACTGCGAGATCGCGGTCGTAAAGGTGGGCAAGGATGGCAGCTGGGTAAAGAAGGGCGACGAAGAGCATTTTATCGCCGCCTGGCCTGCGAAAGCCATAGACGGCACCGGAGCAGGCGACACCTACGCCGCCGGTTTCCTCTATGCACATTCCCTCGGGATGCCGCTGAAGGCATGCGGAGAGATAGGTTCCATCATCGCCGCCAAGGTAGTGGAGGTGGTGGGCACCAAGATTGACGTGCCCCGCTGGCGCGATGCCAAACTGGAAATCAAGGAACTGATTGCAAAAGTCAATGGCTAGTTTCCCCGCAAGTATCCTGATCCGTGCTTTCCGGAGCAAGAATCCCACGTCGCTGATGCGCCTCGCGGACATCTCCCAGGTGACCGTGCTCCTCGATGCCGATGCGGAGGACGCATCCGCGGCAATGGATAAGGTGCAGGGCTATTTCGCCAGGAAAGGGATACAGCTGGTCATCTTTCCCGTCCGTCAGAAAAAGTTTATCCGGGCATACCGGAATACCCAGGTCCTGCTCTCCCTCGTGCCAGGAAGCAGCTGGCATCTGGAATACGTGGTGAAGCGCAGCCGAGCCCTCTTCAAGATAGGCCGCACCCAGCTCCCCGGCGAGCCCTTCGACCTCGTGGTATCCGACCCAGCCGGCACATCCTTCCCCCAGTGCGAAGTCTTCGCCAGGATGATGGAGTTGGTGGAATCATTCAAATAATCATTCAGTACGATGCTCAAGAAATACATTTTAGTCTTCCTGATTTCGATGGTGCCGCTGATCGAACTCCGCGGAGCCATTCCCTATGCGGTGGGGTTCGAACTTCCGATATGGCCTTCCTGCCTGGTTGCGGTGCTCGGCAACATGCTGCCTGTGCCCTTCATCTTCCTGTTTGCCAGAAGGATACTCGAATGGGGCAAGGACAAGAAGGTGATTGGCGGATTCTTCCGCTGGTGCCTGGAAAAAGGAGACAAAGCCAGGGTCAAGCTGGAGTCGAAGGCCGGACGTGGCCTCTACATCGCACTGCTGCTGTTCGTGGGCATACCTCTCCCCGGCACCGGTGCATGGACAGGCACTCTGGCGGCCAGTTTCCTGAACATGGACTTCAAGAAGAGCGTGCTGTACGTTCTTCTGGGCGTGCTGCTCGCCGGCGTGATTATGCTGATTGCCTCTCTCGGTGTTTTCGGGGCGATCTCCCTTGCTAAATAGAATCGGCAAAGTCCGGATCCACATAATTGTAGAGACTGCCGCACACGTTGGCAGAGAATTTCATTGCCGTGGGCACCAGCAGGGCCCAGTCATCGGCCGTGAGGCGCTCCAGCCCCGCTTTGCCGAAGCCATTCTTCACCAGAGCATAGATTATTCCGGCGTTGAAATTGTCGCCGGCGCCGATGGTGGAGACTATCTTTTCCACCGGGGCGGTGGGGAACACCGCGTGCACACCGGGAGAAAAGACCTCGGCATCCTCTCCCCCGCGGGTGCAGATGAAGTTCCGGCAGAGGGGAGCGATGTGTTCCCTGTACACCTTGGCGGCATCACTGCTGCCATATAGATACTCTATGTCCTCCGATGAGCCGCGGACGATGTCTGCAAGGGCAATATTGGCCTCGAACCTGGCGGGTTCGGCCGGATGGTTCTTGCGGAAGTTGATATCGTAATAGACAATCGCACCGGCTTCTTTTGCGCGGGAGATGAATTCCCCGGCCTGGCGCCCGGTGACCGGGCTGACTGCGAAGAAAGACCCGAACAGAGCAATGTCGTCGGGATGTATGCGGGTGTCGGGCGTGCGGAAGGGAGGCAGGTCCTTGTCCCTGTAGAACTCGTAGTGGGCGTTGTTGTTCTCGTCCAGCATGGCGAGCGACACCACGCTCTGCCCTTTAGCCCGCTTTATGCCCTCCGTGCTAACTCCGTTCGCGGCCATGAAATCCGCAACCATATCTGCAACATAGTCGTCTCCCACCTGCGATTCCATCAACAGCTGCACTTCCGGGAACTTCCTCCCAACCGTACGCCCCAGTGAAATCATGGAATTGAAAACAGAGCCCCCAGGCACCGCCGCCTGCGGCTGCCCGCCCCGGAAGACGATGTCCAGGACCGTCTCTCCTATGCCGATTATTGTGCGTGTCATATGCACAAATATAGTGAATATGGACTGAAAAAAGATTATATTTGTAGAATTCGATATCATTATAATGAAACGCATCCTGTTAACTATTATTCTGAGCCTCACAGCCGTGGCCGCCGCGAATGCCCAGTATTTCGACCTTTCTCTCAACAAAGGCCGCTACGAAGTCGGGATTAATCTGAGCCAGGTTGCCACAAACACCCAGTATTCAAGGCTCACTCTAGGCGGGAGCCTCATGGCTTGGGGCGCCTATATGGGCATAACCACGGCTCTGCCGCAGCACAGATACGACAACACTGTCAGCGACACCAAATGGAACGACGATAAAGCTTTCCTTATCCATGCAGGATATCAGCTGCCTGTTCTCAAATGGTTGAGGATAATGCCCCTTGTCGGATACATGCAGACGAACGAAGGCATCACGGATGCCTCCAAATTGAACGCCGAGGCCGATGATGATTCTACAGTCACCCTTTATCACCCATACAAAGTGACCCCGGGGTCCAGAATCCACTATTTCGACTTCGGCGGAGGCATATCCGTGCAGCCGCTCAAATGGTTCAGCATCAACCTGATATACACCCGCTACTCCATCCAGGGAGGCATAGGAATCAGCATCCAGTCTTTCGCACATGAATAATTGCATTAAAATACTTCTCTCCATCCTCCTGCTGGCCGGTTGCTGCCAGAGCAGAGAGAAGCGTGCTTTCGAGAAGGCATTTGTAAACCTCACCGACGTGGTGCCGGATGCCATTCTGGAAATCCGCTACTTCGGCACCTACAACTTCGTAGGCACCCGCATCGACGGCTATCTGCAACCCACCGCCCTTCTCACCAGGGAAGCCGCCGCGGCCCTCAAGGGAGTGAGCGACGAGATGATTGCCAAAGGGTATCGCCTCAAGATCTACGATGCCTATCGCCCCCAGCGTGCGGTAGACCATTTTGTCCGCTGGGCGGCCGACGTGCCGGACACCCTCATGAAGCGCTACTTCTATCCCGACCTGGACAAAAGCGTCCTGTTCGAGCAGGACTACATCATGGCAAAAAGCGGCCACACGCGCGGCTCTACCGTAGATCTGACCCTTTTCGACATGAGCACGGAGAAGGAAGTGGACATGGGCGGAACCTTCGACTGGTTCGGAGAGGAAAGCCACCCGGACTATACCGGAATCACAGTTGAGCAGTTCGCCAACCGCATGCTCCTCCGCGAGGCGATGCTTCGCCACGGATTCAAGCCCCTGGAGAGCGAGTGGTGGCATTTCACCCTTGCCGACGAACCCTACAAAGACACATATTTCGATTATCCCGTAACATGGCTAACAAACCCTTAGACACAGCCCTTCTGGACCGCGCCATAGTATTTGCCGTCCATGCCCACGCCGGCACCGAACGTCGTGGCAAAGGCTTCCCGTACATCGTACACCCAATGGAGGCCGTAGCAATCGTATCCACCATGACTGCAGATCAGGAGCTGCTCGCAGCCGCCGCCCTGCACGACACCGTGGAAGACACAGATGTGACCGTCGACCAGCTCCGGGCGGAATTCGGGGACAGGATTGCCAGGCTTGTGGCAGATGAGAGTGACGAATTCGAGGCTGGAGTGAGCGAGGAAGACAGCTGGCACGCCCGCAAGCGCGCTGCGATCGAGCGCCTCGCCCGCGCATCCCGCGAAGCGAAGATGGTAGCACTCGGTGACAAGCTTTCCAATATGAGGGCCATCGCCCGGGATTACGCAATGCAAGGAGATGCCTTCTGGCAACTCTTCCATGTTACAGACCGAAGTGCCCATGAATGGCACTACCGCGGCCTTGCAGATGCCCTCCGGGAGCTCTCGGACACATTCGCCTTCCAGGAATTTGAACAACTTATAAATCAAGTATTTGATGGACGCAATTAAGATTTCGCTTGACGACTATATCCTCTCCGGTGGTGGAGCCAACGGCGAGAGCTTCGACCACAAGACCGACCCTTCGGTGATGCTGAAGCTGTACTTCCCGGGCAAGATCCAGCAGCCGCTGGACGAAATGAACCTTGCCCGAAAAGTCTACAACCTGGGTATCCCCACCCCGGAACCCGGAGAATACGTGGTGACTGAGGACGGCCGCTATGGCATACGTTTCAAGCGCATAGTGGGCAAGAAATCCTACTCCAGGGCCACTGCCGACGAACCTGAAAAGGTGGCAATGTTCGCGGCAGAATTCGCACAGATGTGCCTTAAACTGCATTCCACCAAGGTGGACACCAGCGAATTCGAAAACGTTAAAGACCGCTACTACAGGCTTCTTGAGGAGAACCCTTTCTTCAGCACCGCAGAGAAAGACAGGCTCGGCAAGTTCATAGCCGACACGCCCGACGAATACACCGCCATCCACGGCGACCTCCAGTTCAGCAATGCCATCTTTGTCGGAGACAAACGCTATTTCATCGACCTGGGAGACTTCTGCTGGGGCAATCATCTGTTCGATGTGGGAATGGTGCTCGTGTGCTGCTGCCTCAGCGACGAGCCTTTCATTCTCGAAACCTTCCACATGCCGAAATCCCTCTCCATACGCTTCTGGCAGGAATTCGCCCCTGTCTATTTCGGCTCGGACCGCAGCCTGAAAGACATAGAAGAAGAGATAGGCCCATACGCCGGGCTCAAGACCCTTATCATAGAACGGGATACCAAGCGTCCCATGCCCGAATTCCGTGAAAAACTGCGCAGCATACTATGAAGATAAAGAAAGCCAGTGAAGCGATACGGCAGTGGTCCCGCGCCGGTCTGATGATAATAGTGGTTGTCGTCGGCACCCTCGAAGCGACATCCATCCTCCAGTACGCCTTCTCCCGCAAGGGCTTGCAGGAAGAGGCCAACAAGCGTGCGGAGAGCCAGCTGGAAGCCACTCAGAACCGCATCATGGACATCATAAACCAGGCTGAAGCCGCGGTGCGCAACAGCATTTGGATTGCGCAGTGGTGCCTGGCGGTGCCCGACAGCCTTCACAGGGTGGCCCAGAGGATAGTCGAGGACAACCCCGTGGTGGTGGGATCCACCGTTGCCCTGGTGCCCGGATACCTGCCCAAGCGGCCCTTGTTCTCCCCCTACGTCTTCCAGGCGAAGGACGGAACCCTGAGTTTTTCGTCCCTCGCCACCAACGAATACGATTATCCTTCCCAAGAATGGTTCAGCAAGGCCCTTGACAAGGAGTCCGGCTATTGGTCGGAACCATACATCGACACAGGGGGAGGCAACATCCTCATGACCACCTTCTCCATGCCCATCAAGGACGTCAACGGCACAACCGCGGCAGTGCTTACCGCAGACATCTCCCTGGATTGGCTCACGGATCTGGTCGGCAACCTTACCGTCTATCCCAATGCCTTCAACATGGTGGTCAGCCGGGCCGGGCAGATCATGGTCTGCCCCGTGGAGTCCCTGATCATGAACAACCACATCGACGACATGATTCCCCAGATGGACGACACCTCTGCGACCAGGGAACTGAACAGGGCCATGCTTTCCGGGCAATCAGGCCATACTCAGATCAAATACAACGGGGCCAACAACTACGTGTATTTCGCCCCCGTGGAACGCACCGGGTGGGCCATGTCCATCGTGATACCGGAAGATGAGATATTCCATAACCTCAAGAATGTCGGCCTGATGGTTACCCTTTTCCAGGTTCTGGGTATCCTGCTGCTCATCCTGATGTTCCGCTCCATGTTCAGGCACTACATGCAGAACAAGAAACTGAACGAAAAGCGTGAACGCATGGAAGGGGAACTCAACATTGCCAAGGACATACAGATGTCGATGGTTCCCCAGTCCTTCCCACCCTTCCCGGATCGCCACGACCTGGACATGGCTGCCGACATAGTGCCTGCCAAGGAGGTGGGAGGAGACCTGTACGACTACTTCGTCAGGGACGAGAAACTGTTCTTCTGCATTGGTGACGTGAGCGGCAAGGGCGTGCCGGCATCGCTGGTGATGGCTGTTACCCGAACCACCTTCCGTAACCTCTCGGCCATAGAAGACAGCCCCGGAGTCATTGTCCGTTCCATGAATGAAAGCCTCTCGGCAACGAACGAGAGCGGCATGTTCGTCACTTTCTTCTGCGGAGTTCTCGACCTGGAGAACGGGCATATGCGCTTCTGCAACGCAGGTCACAATCCTCCCGTGCTGCTTACCGATTCAAAGAAGATGCTGAGTGTGGAGGCAAATCTGCCTCTGGGCATCATGCCGGGCATGGATTTCAAGGAACAGGAAATGCAGTTCCGCTACGACGATGCCATCTTCCTCTACACCGACGGGCTCACAGAGGCTGAAAACAGCGCTCACGAGCAGTTCGGGGAAGAACGCATGCTCGAGTCCCTCCATGGGAGGAAAGGTGCATACGAACATCTCAGGTGTATGGAAAAGAAGGTTTCAGCTTTTGTTGCAGAAGCCCCTCAGAGCGACGACCTCACAATGCTCTTCATCCATTACCTTGGGAAAGATCCGGACATCTACGGCCGCCACCTCTTCATGCATAATAATATCAGGCAGGTCTCTCGCATACAAGACTGGTTGGAGGCCATTTCTCCTGAATTGGGGATAGACGAGATGCTCATACCGGGCATCAACCTCGCCTTGGAGGAGGCGGTTACCAACGTAATCAACTACGCCTATCCCAAGGGCACATACGGCTCCATTGAACTTGATGCTTCCCTGGAAGGAAATGAGCTGAAATTCATACTGTCCGACAGCGGAAAGGAATTCGACCCCACCCTGCGCCCGGAAGCAGACATCAACGCTGGCGTTGAAGACCGCCCCATAGGCGGGCTGGGCATCCATCTCGTTCGCCAGATAATGGATTCGGTAAGTTATGAGCGCAAGGAGGGGATGAACATTCTAACGATGACTAAAAATATTTGATAACATGGAAATTAAGATTAAAAAAGACGAATCTGCCGTAACCGCTTTCCTGATCGGCCGCCTGGACACTCCGGCCTCTCAGGAAGTCGCACCCGAATTTGAAGAACTCAAGGCCGATGCCGCCGGAGTCATAGTGCTGGACTGCAGCGAGTTAAGCTATATTTCCAGTTCCGGCCTCAGGCTTTTCCTGACCATTCGCAAAGCTGCGGCTGAAAAGGGCGGCAAGGTAATCGTCCGCTCCATAAGCAACGATATCCGTTCCGTCTTCATGATGACCGGATTCCTGAATCTGTTCGAGATCCAGTAGTCAGCTACAATTCCCCGAAGTTGCGGCGGTCCAGGAAGCGATAGCCGGATGCTTCGGATATATGCGCCGGCACAATGTCGGGGCAGCCCGCCAGGTCGGCTATCGTGCGGGATATCCGCACTATGCGCGAGTATGCCCTTGCAGACAGTCCGAGCCGGTCTATTATGCTTTCCAGCAAGCTCTTGCACTCCTCCGAAAGGGTACAGTATTTCTCCATCATGGCGTTTGTCATCTCTGCATTCGTGCTGATGCCGCTGCCCCGGAGACGCTTCAACTGCACTTCGCGCGCCTTCAGCACCCTGGCGGCAACCACCGCGCTGCTTTCCCCTTTCGGCCTGTCGATAAGGCGGCGCGTATCCACCGGACTCATCCATACATGCAGGTCGATTCTATCGAGTAAAGGGCCTGAGAGGCGGTTGAGATAGCCCACCCGCTGGCCTACGGTGCAGGTGCAGCGGTCCCCGTCACCATAATAGCCGCAGGGGCAGGGATTGGTGGCCGCAACCAGCATGAACGACGCCGGATACTCCACCTTACCCCGAAGACGGGAGACCACCACCTTCCTGTCCTCCATAGGGGCCCGGAGCGCCTCCACCACCGATTTGGGCATCTGTGCAAACTCGTCGCAGAATAGCACTCCATTGTGCGCGAGGGATATCTCACCCGGCACTATACTGCCTCCGTTCCCCCCTCCTACGATTGCCGCCAGGGAGGCGCTGTAATGCGGTGCACGGAACGGCCTTCGGCGGATGAGCCCCGCGTCCCGGTTGGGAAGCCCGGACACTGAATAAATCTTGCTGGTAACCAGGGATTCCTCCAGCGTCATCGGAGGAAGAATGCCCGTAATCGCCTTTGCCAGAGAGCTTTTCCCACCTCCGGGAGGGCCTATGAGGATGAGATTGTGTCCTCCGGCCACCGCCACCTCCGCGGCCCGTTTTGCCGCCTCCTGACCGATAATCTCCGAGAAATCCATGTACGGCCTGTCCGCTTCCTTGCAGGAGGATGCCCTGGTATACTCGGGGCGGTTCCATACCAGAAGGTCTTCCCTGTCTTCTTTTTCCTCCAGGATCGACAGCACCTGTTCCAGGTTGTCCACTCCGTAGATGCGTGCCTGCCTGTACTCCACCGCTTCCAGTGCAGACTGAGCCGGAAGGATGCAGCCTTCCAGTCCGAGGTCCACGGCCACCTCGGCATAAGGCAGAGCACCCGGCACGGGGCGGATCGACCCGTCCAGACCCAACTCCCCCATAATCAGATATTTATCCAGCCCGCGAAGGTCTCTCTGCCCGGATGCTGCAATGATGCCCAGCGCAATGGGCAAATCGTATCCGCTGCCGTTTTTATGCAGATCCGCAGGTGCCAGGTTAATCACTATCTTCTTTCCAGGAATATGGAAATCCATGGACTGCAGAGCCGTCACCGTGCGGAGCAGGCTCTCCTTTACGGCTACATCCGCAAGCCCCACCAGGTGAATTCCTATACCCCTGTCGATTTTTACCTCTACAAGCACGGGAACGGCATCGATCCCTATGCATTTCGCTCCAACAATGTTTATCAACATAATCCTATTATTTGTATCTTTGCCGCTGATGCAGCATCGAATTGTAATCCATAATCTTTCTGAAATCGACCAGGCCGCGGCGCAGTTCCTGGAAGAGCTCGGCCCCGGACGCATTATCGCCTTCTACGCCCCCATGGGCGCCGGCAAGACCACTTTCACCACAGCCATCTGCCGTGTGCTTGGGGTGAAGGGAGATGCGGTGTCTTCACCCACCTTCGCAATAGTCAACGAGTATAGGGCAGCGTCCGGAGAATCCATCTATCACTTTGATTTCTACCGCATTACCAAGCCGTCCGAAGCTTTGGACATAGGCTTCTACGACTATATCGACAGCGGATGCACCTGCATTCTGGAGTGGCCTGAAAACATCGAGGAAATCATTCCCGAAGAAGCCGTGCGGGTGAAGATAGAAGTGCTGCCGGATGAGAGCCGCGTCATAAGCTGGGAAGACTGACATCCACTTCCACCCCGGTCAGATAACCATTTATCCCATACACCGTTGCCTGCCCTGCGTGCCAGACGGAGGGCGGTTGGGAGCGCTCCCGCGGGTTGATGAGGGCGTATATTTCATCGCCCTCACAATATATAGTGTTCCGCCCGAAATAGTATGTGGAATCCCGGACATACATTATCCGCCCTGTATCATCGGAGATGCTGAACATACCACCCCCGAATCTTGCCGAATAAAAATGGGAACGCCCCATGTAGATGCAGTTGTCGTTGCCGGTGAAACTCACTCCGGCATGGTCGTCATCTGCCTGATCCACCCTCCTGCAGACTGTCGAAGAAGGGGAATCTGCAATGAACCACCAGTTTCCGTCCCTCAGGAAGAGGCTGATGGCATTCCAGTCGGTGCCGGCGGGCAGTGTATATGCACGATTCGAGGTGAAAACCAGCACGGTAGTGTAGTAATCCGCCGCATAACAGGGGCTGTTCCCAAACAAACGCATATCCTTGATGCGGGCTGCTCCCACACTGGTCTGTATCTGGGAGACCGTACCATCCACGCATGAGAAGCATGCAGATGCCGTTTTGTAGCAAAAGCATACCCCGTTCCTGCTTTCATATAACGCCCCGTTCCTGCCATATGCCGGATTGGTGAAATCCCCGAACGGTTCGCCGTTCTCCTGCTTCAGCAGGGTCTCGCCGTTGCATCGGTAATAAAATCCTCCTCCGTCCAAGGCCCTTCCCAGGGTATAGACATCCTTTCCCTTGACCAGCAGGCCTTTTAGCATCTCCCTCTGTGGATAACGAAACAGTTCCTCCCCATCACGGCATATTATAGTTCCTTCCATCGAAGCATACTCGGTATAGAGATGCCCGTCCAGGATATGATGCGTGTCGGGAGACGGGGATGCTATGCTGCCGGTCTGCGCCGAAAACAGAAGCACGCCGTTGCGGAAAAACAGGAGTTCACAGGGTATGGAACCATACAGCGAATCTCGTCTCCAGTCGTAGCCTTCCGGCACGGTCACTGCCGACACATACACGATTGTGTCGGCCGACGGATGGCCGGGGCTCCCTGGGATAGTGTCCCTGCTCCCG
This sequence comes from Bacteroidales bacterium UBA4318, assembly GCA_002393895.1. The sequence goes on along the minus strand of DGUE01000137.1, from coordinate 17,060 downwards.
CCGGTATTATGCATCACCTGGGACCTGTAGACCCGGCTCAGCGTGTATTTTTCGCAGGACTGCAGGAGCAGCAGTCCGCACAATGCGATAGTCAAACCCTTCATGGCCTTTTTTTCTGCAAAACTATGCGAAAAAAAACATACCCCCGGGGGTAAGACCGGGGGTAAAAACCAAATTAATTATTTGCCTATAGGTAAAAGGCTGATTTTCAATGATTAAAGTTCAAAACGCACTCCGAGGCGCAGAACCATCTGGAAAGGCTTGTCGGTGCGTATGCTCTTGGGCTGGCCGCAGTCGAAGTAGTACTTGACCGAAGGCTCGGCAAAGATTCCGAAGCGCCCGCTGACGTTGAACTCAAGGCCGAGGCCGCCGCCAACGCTCCACTGCAGATTGTTAACCTTTTCGCCGATCACGGTGTCTGTGCCCAGCAGACGGTACTTGTTGTAGACTGCATATTCCGCTTCCGTGCCCACGGTGGTGTAGAGGGTGATGTCATTCTTTGTGAGAAGCTTGAGCGAAAGGTCGACAGGGATACCGACATACTGCACGACATGGCTGAAATCCCCCGCCTCGACAGTAGTGCCATGAGTGTATTTACCCGTGAACGTGCGGGTCAGGATCGAATAATCGAGCCCGGTGCCAAGGGAAAGCACATCGTTGATGGGATACCTGACACCAAGCCCCACGATCACCGGAATCCCGTACGACGACTGGCTGGTTTCCAAAATACCCTCTTTCAGATACGGACCAGGGCCGCCGTATGAGGGTTTTGCCGATCCGACATTATTGCCGGTGGCCCCACCGGAAATGGTAAGGGAAACAGGTGCCCTGCGGCCCGATTTGCGGGAATCCTCGAAGGCCATCTGCGCGAATGGATCGGCCGGCTCTGCAGACGGTTCGGCTGCAGCCACGGCCGGCTCAGCAGGAGTTTCGTCTGAAAGCTTTGCTGCAGGTTCTGCCGCAGGCTTCGGATCTTCTGCGGGGTTAGAGACCGGAACATGGCTCTGGTGGCCACTACGGCTGGCTGCAACGGGAGCGGCAGCCGGTTCAGCGGGAGCAGCTACGGCTTCAACCGGAACTGCTGCCGGGGCGACTTCCTGGGCAACAAAGCCCTCGCCCGATGTAATATTTATAAGGTTGGAATTGTTATCGGAGGTTCCTCTGAAGAATACACCCAGAGCTATAGCGGCGGCCATGGCCAGGGCAGCGCCGGCCCAATACCAGGTGCGGCGGAAAGCACTGCCCGTGCGGGCGGCGGGAGCGGATGCAGCAGAGGCGGCGGTGGCGGCTGCCATCGCATCAAGACGGGCCGAAATGGCCTCCCAGGCCCCTGCCGGTGCAGGTTCCTGAGCCTGGTCCATCATTGAGCGGACCTGAAGGTCGAAATCCTCGTTAAAGCCTTTTTGCATCTTAAAATCTCTCTTTGATCTTGTTCTGCAGCAATGTTCGCGCACGCTGAAGCTGCGAGCGCGAAGTGGTTTCCGAAATGTCCAGGGCCTCCGCGATTTCCTTGTGGGAGAAACCCTCGACGACGTACATATTGAAAACAGTCCTGAACCCGGGCGGGAGGGCGGCAATCATCTTGCATAGCTCCTGATACCCTATATTCTGTATTGGCGAAGGATCCGAACTGCTTACATTCCATGCGGCGTCCACATCTTCGCTCTGTTTGAGCACGTCTTTTTTCCGTAAACTCATCAATGCCGTATTAACAAAGATCTTGCGGGCCCAGCCTTCGAAAGAGCCCTCTCCCGAATAGCTGTCCAGCTTGGTAAACAATGTCACAAAACCATCCTGAAGGATGTCTGCCGCCGAATCTCTGTCCCCTCCCATATAGCGCACGCAAACTGCGAACATCTTGGAAGACAAAGCATCGTAAACGGCCTTCTGCGCCAGCCTGTTGCCATTTTTGCATTGCTCAATGACGTCTGGCCCGATGGCATTGCCGGCCTTGCCGGATTCCCGTTCTCGGTTTTTAAGATGCAGTTTACCTCCGAAAAGTTGCATCTTCGAACAATTGTATATGCAAAAATAACGAATTAACTCCAAAAAAGCACTATTTTTGTACAGATAGACAGATATGAAGAATCTGATCCACATTATAACCGCATTCATGCTCCTGCTGCCTCAGGGGCTCACGGCCCAGCCCTCCAAGGCTGCACAGCAGCAGAGCGTCATGGAGACCATGCTATTGGGAGCCGTAGCAAAAATGCAGTCAGGGGACTTCGAAACCGCCATAAACCACCTTGAATACCTCAAAAAAACCTACCCCGGCAACGATGCGCTCAACTACTACCTCGGCCAGTGCTACGCCATGACGGGACGCCTGGAAGATGCGGAGCAGTGCCTTCTGGCCGCTATCGAGGCCGACTCCACAAACGTCTGGTATCAAGATTACCTCGCCAACATCTACCTCAACGAAGGGAAGGGAGATAAGTCTACCGGGATTTTCCTCGACCTACTGAAGAAGCATCCCTCCAAATACACCAACGCCTACACCCTTACCCTCCTGGGCAACAGGGCCCTGAGCGAGTACAAGGATTCCCTTGCGATGGACAATTTCGAAAAGGCGCTGGTCCTTTCGCCGGACTACGCCCCTGCCATCCTGGGCCAGAGCGAGGTTTACCGGATGCGCGGGAATATCCCGGCTTATTTCGCATCCATAAACGAGATGGTGCAGAATCCCAACCTGAACCCTTCCGCCAAATGCGACTATGTGAATGAACTTCTCAAGCACATAGATTACAACTTCTACCGCATGTGGAACGTGCAGCTGGATTCCCTGGTGAGCGGATGCGCCACCGTGCATCCCACCGACAGCAGCGCCCTGCGCCTGGCAGGCAACTGGTTCTACGGCACAGACCGCAAAGAAAAGGGCAGGGAGTACTTCAACCGCTTCGTGGAGGCATATCCCGACAACCTGGACGCCCAGTACCTGAAGATGCAGGTGATGATGGACAGCGGCAGCACCGCCCGCGAGATCATCGACCAGTGCGAGAACATAATAAAGGTTGGAGGAGAGAGCAACCCGAGGGTGATGCCCGCCCTGGCCACCATCGGAGACACATACTACAAACTCAATCAGTACAAAAACGCCTTCAAGGCATACGACCGCGCCCTGAAGGCGGATCCGGAGTATCTGCCGGTGCTGAACAACTACGCCTACTACCTCAGCCTGCAGAAGAAAAAGCTGAAGAAGGCGGCTGCCATGAGCAAGATAACGGTGGAGAAGGATCCCGACAACGCCACGTATCTGGACACGTACGGATGGATTCTCTACCTTCAGGGCAAGCCACAGAAGGCCAAACCATACTTCAAGCACGCCATGCTTTACGGCGGGCGGGACAGCAAGGTAATACTCGAGCACTATGCCACCGTGCTGGAGGCTCTCGGTGAGAACGATCTCGCCAAATCCTTCCGCATGCTGGCGGAAAATAAAACAGAAGAATGAGGAAGATACTGCTCATACTGCTCGCCGCCGTCCTTGCCTGCCCGCAGGGTTTCGCCCAGAAGTCCGGCTCCGCACAGAAAAAGGCAAAGCTGGAGCGCGAAATCGCCATCCTGGACCAGCAACTCAAGGAGAATGCCGGCAAGGTGCGCAGCGCCAACACAGCCCTCAAGCTCACCCGCAAGAAGATCAGCGCGCGCAAGGGCCTGGTGGCTGAAAGCGATGCCCAGATCAAGACCTTGGACAGCCGCATACGGGAGAAAAACCACGTGCTGGACAGTCTCGAGAAGCGATATACCCTCATCTCCGACAACTACGAAAAGCTGGTGCGCACGGCCTACAAAAACCGCGACACCCGCATCTGGTATATGTATCTCCTTTCCAGCGAGGGGCTTTCGCAGGGCCTTCGGCGATACGGCTATCTAAAGGAGATGGCACGTGGGCTGAATGCCCAGGCGCTGGAGATAAAGGACACCCGGGCGAAGATAGAGGAAGAGAAGGCGGGGCTTCAGAAACTGCGCGAAGAGGCCAGCGTGCTGAGGTCCTCCCGTGTAGGAGAACTCAAGAAACTCGAAGCCGACGAAACCCAATCCCGGCAGCTGGTGGCCAGCCTCAACAAAGACAAGGCCCGTTACCAGAAGGAGCTGTCTGCCAAGAGAAAGCAGGTGGAGGCCTTGAAGGCCGAGATGAACAAGATGGTCAAGAAGTCGGCATCCAAGCCCAAGACCGCCGTTGACGAGAAACTCGACAAGGAATTTGCCGACAACTACGGCAAACTTCCCTGGCCTGCCGACGGCCCGGTGGTAGACTCTTTCGGCAAGCACTATCATCCTGTATACAAGAACGTTGAGCTCCCCTTCAACAATGGCATGAACATCGCCCTCGCCAAGGATACGGCCATCAAGGCAGTGTTCGACGGGGTGGTTGCAAACGTTGTGGTGATCCCAGGCTACAACCAGTGTGTGCTGGTGCAGCACGGCGGATACTTCACATTCTACTGCAAGCTTGCCAGCGTGAACGTGAAGGCCGGTGAAAAGGTAAAGACCGGGCAGGTGCTGGGCCGCGTGGATACCATCGCGGGTGAAACCCAGCTTCATTTCGAACTCTGGGAAGGGAAGACTCCCCGCAATCCTGAACTCTGGCTCCGCTAGCCTGCTGCCAGCATCTGACACACCAGTTTTCCAATCCAGGCGAACACCCAGGCTACGGCCATGGTGTAGGCGCAGATTCCCCAGGCCCAACTCCATCGGCCGGTTTCGTTCTTGATGGCCACGAAGGTGGCGATGCAGGGGAAATACAGCAGCACGAATATCATGAAGGCCACTGCAACCGGCAGGGGAACGGTATTCTTCAGCGCGCTCTGAAGGGCAGTGTCGTTCTCGTCGGCAGAACCTGCTTCCTCTCCGGCATACATTACACCCAACGAACTGACTACCAGCTCCTTGGCAGCGACACCGGAGAGCAGGCCAACATCCATCCTCCAGTCGAACCCAAGCGGATCCAGAGCGGGAGCGACAGCCTTGCCTATGTGCCCGAGCCAGCTCTGCTCCTGCTGCTCCGAACGGGGCAGGCCCTCATTTTTAGGATAGTAGCCCAGGGCCCAGATGACGACGGAGGCAATGAGGATGGTGGTTGCCATCTTCTGAAGATACTGCCTGCCCTTCTCCCAGGTATGGCGGCCGATAGCTTTGGCTGTGGGGATGCGGTAGGGAGGAAGCTCCATCACGAAGGGGAGGTCGTCATCCCTGATAAGCCGTTTCATCACCAGCGCAGACAGAATAGCCAGGACCACTCCGAGCAGGTAGATGCACATCAGCGCCAGCGCAGGGCTCTGGGGGAAGAAGGCGCCCACAAGCAACACGAATATCGGCAGCCTGCCCGCGCAGGACATGAAAGGAATCAGCGCGATGGTTATCAGACGGCTCTTGCGGCTCTCTATGGTGCGGGTGGCCATTATGGCCGGCACATTGCAGCCGAAGCCCATCACCATGGGGATGAAGCTCTTGCCGTGAAGGCCGAGCCGGTGCATCAGTTTATCCACTATGAAGGCAGTGCGGGCCATGTATCCGGAATCCTCCATTATTGAAATGAAGAAATAGAGGATGAGGATGTTGGGGAGGAACACAAGTACACTCCCCACACCCGCAATTATGCCATCCACCAGCAGGTCCTTCAGCCAGCCTTCCGGCATCAGAGAAGCAACCAGTTCCCCGAACTTGCCCACGCACCAGTCTATCCAGTTCATCGGGTATTCGCCCAGGGTGAAGGTTGCAGTGAAGATGAGATACAATATGGCTATAAAGATGGGGAAGGCCAGCCACTTGTTTGTGACTATGGCATCTATCCTGTCGGTCAAAGTGTGTTTGGGAGCGCCCTCGGCATGGGTCCATGTTTCGGCGAGGGCACCCTGGATGAAGGCGTACTTAGCATCCACTATCGCAGATTCGGCATTGCTGCCCAGGATGCGCTGGATGCGCTGCTGTTCCTCGCTGCATGCCACCAGGGCATCCATGCCGGCGCTGCTGGCATCTACCGTCTTCACTACCTCAGAGTCGTTCTCCAGAAGTTTGATCGCAAGATAGCGGGTGGAGAAGCGGGCGCGGAGGTCCTTATCCTGCTGGAGTATGAGTTTGACGCGGTCTATGCTCTGCTCAAGTTCATGCCCGTGATTGATGTGGATGTGGCGTGCAAGGCGCGGAGAGGGATTCTCATACATCTGCACGATGGTGTCGAAGAGTTCTTCCACTCCCCGTCCGTCCCGGCAGACCGTGGGGCATACCGGCATACCGAGCAGGTAGCCCAGCTGCCTAACATCTATGCTGTCTCCCTTAGCCTGGAGTTCGTCGTACATGTTAAGGGCCATGACCACCCGGAGGTTCATGTCGATCAGCTGGGCGGTCAGGTAGAGATTGCGCTCTATGTTGGAAGCGTCCACCACGTTCAACACGATGTCCGGAGTGCTCTCGAGCAGGTTCCTGCGGACGTAGAGTTCTTCCGGACTGTAGGCGGAGAGCGAGTATGTGCCGGGCAGATCCACCAGGGTGATCTTGTATCCCTTATGCTCGAAGTGTCCCTCCTTGGCATCCACGGTCACGCCGCTGTAGTTACCCACGTGCTCGTGAGAGCCGGATGCAATATTGAAAAGAGATGTCTTGCCGCAATTCGGGTTGCCTACCAGGGCGACGCGTATGTTGTGGCCGCGCTCTTCGGCCAGTTCGACGATTTCCCTGTCGAGAATGGCGGGGAGAGACTCGCCCACATGCTCCGTGGCGATGTGCGCCTTAGCTTCTTCTTCGCTGATGACCTCGATCTTGGAGGCCTCCTCGCGGCGGAGAGAGACTTTGTAACCAAGTATTTCGTATTCGATAGGGTCCTTGAGCGGGGCGTTCAGCACCACCCGCACGGACTTGCCGCGGATGAAGCCCATCTCTATGAGGCGCTTGCGGAAGCTTCCATGCCCGGAAACCTTTGCTATGACGGCGCGCTCGCCGGTATGTAGATCTGAGAGTTGCATTTTACGCTGCAAAGATATAAGGCCTTTCAATTTTGAACAATCGCAATTTATTGGTATTTTTGCAGAAACCTGAACTTTATATGGCAGAAGAAGTAAAAGCATCCCGCAGAATCCAGACCTCGATTCTGAATGCTGCAGAACATAAGGCACTTGTCTGGCTGGCGGCGCGCCAGCCCAGGTGGGTCACATCCAACACCCTGACCTGGATCGGAATCCTGGGGTCGGTTATCATCGCCGCCGGGTACATCCTTTCGAACTGGAACATAAACTGGCTGTGGCTGGCCTCCTTCGGCTTCATGGTCAACTGGTACGGGGATTCGCTGGACGGCAACCTGGCCCGCTACCGCGGCACCCAGAGGCCTATTTACGGCTACTACCTGGACCACACCGTGGACGCCATCAATGAGGTGCTGATGTTCCTGGGCATAGGCATTTCCGCCCTTCTGAACATCTGGCTGGCAGTGGCAGGCCTCATCCTTTACCTGCTGCTGACTCTTAATGTGAGCATGAATGCACACCTGAAGAAAGAGTTCAAGCTCACCTATGCCAAGATGGGGCCGACGGAACTCAGGCTGATCCTCATCATCATCAACACCCTTTATATTTTCATTCCTGCGCTGCGCGAGCATTCCTGGGATGTGACCATCCTGGGATATGAGTTTGAACTCGGGGCGTTCGACTATGCCGGCATAGTCATAGTCGTGATGCTGGCGCTGGTGTATGTGGTGAGCATATTCAAGGATCTGGACGAGTATGCCCATATCGATCCTCCCAAACCCTGGAAGGGCTGATGGAGCTGATTTCCATCCACGAACTCGAGAAAGCGTCCCCGTTGTTCCGTGGGCGGGCCGGCAATGCCTTTGCCCGCGGATTGATGAGGATGCTGGGTATCAGTGAGATAGAGAGGCGGATAGCCGGCTTCGAACGGTTCAGGGGCCCGGATTTCGCACACGCCATCAACGCCGAAGCCGGGATGGACTACACAGTTAACGGCCTCCATCGTGAGGAAGCCATGGAGCATTTCCGGGGCCTGCTTCCGGAAGGGTCTTTCATCACCATCTGCAACCATACCCAGGGGGCGCTGGACGGCATTTCCCTGATAGATTTCTTCGGCCACCTGCGCCAGGATTATAAATACATGGTGAACGAACTGCTTTGGCGCTTCGAACCCCTGCGGGAGAATCTCATAACGGTAACGCCCAACGGCAACAGCATAGGCGCCCCCACTGCCCAGAGCCTGTCCGGGGTCAGGGCGGCAAAAGACCTTCTTTCTTCCGGGGGATGCCTGGGGCTGTTCCCATCCGGAGCGGTATCGGACCTGAAACTCTTCCAATCCCGCCCCGATGTTCCGGGGCATCCGGGTGTGAAAGAACCGCGCATCCGGGACCGCGAGTGGCAGATGTCCATAATCAAATTCATCCGCAACGCCGGGGTTCCCGTGCTGCCGCTTCGCCTGCTGAACGGCAACTCCCGTTTCTATTACTTCCTCGGACTGATAGACTGGAGGCTGCGCCTGCTGCGGCTCCCGGGCGAAATACTGAACAAGTCCGGCAAGACGCTTCGCATTCTTGCCGGACCTGTAATCGAGCCGTCGCGCCTTGCCACCTTTCCGGACCTTGCCAGTCTCAGGGCCTTTCTGCGCGCCAGCGTATATGGCTTGAAGTAGCCTACTTCTCGTAATTCAAACGGATATCCACGGGAATCTTTTCCAGGCCGAGGCTGACAGCATCGGCATCGTAGTTGGCTCCGCGCTTGCCATAGCGGTTCAGGAACTCTACGGCATAATCGTGGTCTCCCGTAGCCTGGGTCTTGAGAACCAGGGCGGTGAGGTCGGAAAGTGCCTGCTCCATCTTGGGAAGATCCAGCGAGTAAAGCCCGGAAGCCTTGCGCTGGTAAACGCCTGCCTCTCCTAGATAATTGTAGATGATGATGGCTACCTGGCCCAGCATATTTGCTTCGCCGAAGCGCTCAGAGCGGATCAGGGAGGCGAAGAAAGTGGTCAGAGCATCTTCTTTGGAGAAGAGATGCTTGATGTCGTAGTGGTCCTGCAGCTTGCAAAGGAGAAGCATTCCGGCAGCATTGGCCTTCACGTCCTCGAGAGTGGTGGCGGCAACTCCGAGAGCCTCGGCCACGCTGCCCTTCCCGTTCACCGTCTGCTTTACACCGAGCCCGTGGGCAACCTCACGGAAGACTATGTTCCAGAAGAATGCTTCGGATGAGAGATGCTCCGCAAGGCCGGGTTCAAGAAGGACTTCGCCTGTAGGATTCACTATGTAGTTGTACTTGGCCTTGGTGATGTTCTCGAGAAGAATGGTCCTGGTGCCGCGGTCGCGCTGCACATCAGCGTCGAAGGGAAGGTTCAGGGCGATTCTCTTGATGCCTGCATTGGCAACACCGGCATAGTAGAGGGCATCGCAGGAGAAGATGTTTGAACCTGCGCCGGGCTGGAAGGTCCTGTAGGCAGGATCGCCGGGGAGTTCATTCTGGAACTCGGCAATGCGGGACACGTACTGCATGAGTTCCTTTGTCTTTTCTTCGTTCTTCAGGAGGACGTATGCCTCATAGGAACGCTTGATTCCGAAGAGATGGTCGTCTACGGAGCGGTTGGGACCGATCACGAGGTCCATCTTGCTGTCGTCCATATCGAGCCATGCGATAGCGCTGGCGTAGTAATCGTCTTTCTGAAGAGCTTCCGCCTTGCTGAGAAGGTAGTTCTTTACGCTGGGCTTGATGGTGATGTCGGCAGCTGCGGTGAGATAATTCACTATCTTTCCGATGTGCTCCTTGTAGGCATCGTGGTACCATACGGTCTCCAGCGAGCCGTCCGCAGCCCTTCGGATAAGGGTGTAGGGGCTGTTCTTGTCGGGATTGTCATAAGCGGCGAATTCTTCTTCGGTGATGTCTGAAGGATAGAATCCCACTCCGGGGAAACGGTCGGCATAGCCTTCCACGAAGGAAGTGCCATCGGTGCGCTTCCAGGGGCCGTAATTCATCTCGGCGAAAGTTTTCTGGAAAGGATCGGAGATGGCACCGAGGAGGGCCTGCTTGTCGCCGAAATACTGCTTCCAGTAGATGGCGTCGGCTTCGTCTGCCGCGAAACGGTAGAGGTTAAGCACCTCTTTTCCGTTGTCGGTAATGCCGCTCAGGTCCGGCGCCGGTATGTTCACGACGGCATACTCTTCCACATTGCGTGCAAAGGGAGATTTACGTTCGGTACACGATACCGCAGCAACAAGTGCGAGTACTGCGAGGATTAGGGTCTTTTTCATAGTATCTATAACATTAACATTATCATAACCTGTGCGGCCACCACCCTGAGGAACATGGTGAGGGGGTAGACCGTTGCATAGTTCACGGCTATCCTGCCGCTGCCGTACATCTGCTCGGCAAAGGAAAGAAGGGCCGGATCCGTGGTTCCTCCCGAAAGGAGACCGCAGATCTTGAAGAAATCCATCTTCAGCAGATACCTGGCGGCCAGGGCGGTCAGGGTCATGGGAATCAGGGTGATCAGGGCACCGTAGAGCACCCACATGTAGCCGCCTCCTACAAGGGAAGCCACGAAGGTCTTTCCCGCACCGAGCCCGACTGCCGCCATGAAGAGGGAGATACCGATTTCGCGTATCATCAGGTTGGCGCTGAGGGCTGTGTAGGTGGTTATACGGAGCTTCGGGCCGAAATGGCCGAGGAGTATTGCCACTATAAGCGGGCCGCCTGCGAGGCCGAGTTTGAGAGGCTGGGGCATGGACGGGAAGCGGATAGGAAGCGAACCTAGTATGACACCCAGGGCAATTCCGAAGAAGATGGGAATCAGGTTGGGCTTGTGAAGCGATTCCGGCTCATTTCCAACCAGGTGCGCAAGGCGCTGGATACCTTCTTCGGAACCCACCACCTTCATGCTGTCTCCCACCTGAAGGATCAGGTCGGCATCGGCCTGGAGGTCCACGCCGGCACGCATGATCCTCGTCACCGTCACGCCGTATTTGCGGCGGATGTCCAGCTTGCGCAGGCTCTTTCCGGTAATTGAAGATTTGGTGATGGACAGGCGCCCGGCCACCAGTTTGGTGCCGCTCTGCTGCCACTGATTCATATCTACCGGCAGTTCTTCGCCGAAGATTATGCTGACCTTGTCTTTATGCTGTACGTCAGTGACTATCAGAAGCATGTCTCCTTCCTGGAGAGGCATGTCCAGATCCGGGAAGAAGACTTCGTCGTCCCGCTTCATGCGGGCTATCACCAGATGGTCGGAGTTCTCGTTTCCGACTATATCGTGAACCGTTTTTCCGAACAGGGCGGGATTCTCCACACGGCAGGCAAGGCGATGGGCGCTTCCCTCATCGGCATCACCCTTCGCTGCCTTCTCCTTTTCTTTGTCGATGTTTATCTTGAAGATCGCCTTCGAGAACAGGAGGACTGCAATGGCTCCCAGCACGCCCAGAGGGTATGCAACTGCATATGCGGATGCGATGCCGGTTGCGGCCTCGGCCACCTGCGCGGCACTCTCAGGAGATACTCCGCTGGCATCCGACAGGGTCTGGGTTGCGGCACCCAGTCCGGGGGTATTGGTGACCGCTCCGGACATGATACCGGTCATAATGCCAAGATTTTCACCGGTCACGAGGTGGATCAGATAAGTGGTGATCACTGCCAGAAGCACCAGCCCCAGGGAAAGGAGATTCATGGGAAGGCCGTCCTTCCGGAAAGAATGGAAGAAGCCAGGACCTACCTGAAGGCCAATGGCGAACACGAACAGGATGAGCCCGAAATCCTTGATGAAAGACAGCATCACCGGATTGATCCTGAGGCCGAAATGCCCAAGCAGGATGCCCATGAAAAGTATCCATGTGCTGCCAATCGATATGCCTTTTACTTTAAATTTGCCGAGGAAAAGCCCTGATGCAATCACGATTGCAAGAATGAAAATGGCTCCAGCGGCATCTCTTTGTGTTAACAAGTTTACCATAGGGAGCGCAAAGGTATAAAATTTTGCGCACAAATCCTCATGATGGTCATTCCGCCAGGCAGGAATCCATTATCTCCTTGATAGCTGTCTTGTCGAGGTTCTGGCCTATGAAGACTATCTTCTGCATTCGGTCGCCGTAGGCAGGGTCCCAGTCCCGCTGGAGAGCCTTATCCCTCCGCAGCATTTCCTCCAGCTGGTCCTTCGGCATCGCGGCATACCAGAGGCCGGCCTCGCGGAGAGTCTTCTGCACTCCGGCCTGCTCAAAGAGATAGCATTTGTCTATGTCCGCAGTGAAATAGCAGAGGCCCTTGGCACGTATGATATTGCCGGGCCAGAGACGCGACACCGCATAATCGAACTTGTTCAGGTCCAGGGCCGGACGCACGTTATATACATAGGTGCCTATGTTGTATTCCTCGACCTCCCCGCCCTCATGGTCGTGGTGGTGATGATGATGCCCGTGCTCGTCATGGTCGTCGTCATCATCGTCATCGTCGTCGTGATGGCCTTCTATTTCCGATATCCAGGCCGCACTCGTGGCAACCTTATCGAAATCGAACTTGTTGGTATTCACCAGCTTATCCAGATCCACGTCGCCATAGTCGCACTCCATTATCTCCACGCCGGGATTCAGTGTGCGCACTATCTGCTTCACGCGGGCGAGCTCCTCCGGCTTCACTTCGGAAGCCTTGTTCAGCAGCACTACGTTGCAGAATTCTATCTGCTCTATTACCAGTCGCTCGAGATCTTCGTCGTCGATATCCGGCCGCTTCAGGGCATCGCCGCAGGCGAACTCGCTCTGCATGCGCAGGGCATCCACAACGGTCACGACGCAGTCCAGTTTGGGATAGATGCGCTGCTTCGGGCCTATCTGGGGCACGGAAACGATCGTCTGGGCGATAGGACCGGGCTCGCAGATGCCGCTGGCCTCGATAACTATGTAGTCGAACTTGTCTATGCGGCAGAGGTCGCAGAGTTGCGACACCAGGTCCATCTTCAGCGTGCAGCAGATGCATCCGTTCTGGAGGGCTACGAGGCTGTCGTCGCTACCTCCCACTATGCCTCCCTTCTGGATGAGGTCGGCGTCTATGTTCACTTCGCCTATATCGTTCACGATTACGGCGAACTTGATTCCTTTCTTGTTTGTAAGGATGCGGTTAAGGAGTGTGGTCTTGCCGCTTCCGAGGTAACCGGTCACAAGGAGGACCGGGATCCGTTTTTCTTCGTAGTTGATTGTCATAATGTCAGGCGCGGGTCATTCCGCGAACGCATAAGAATACCCGCAAACTTTGTTCCAGGCGCCGCGGGTGAAGTCCGGAACTTCCACAGGGGCTCCGCCGTGGGCGATGGAGATGGAGCCCAGTTCGCTCAGGCAGCACCATTCAGCCAGATCGTAGACATCCATATCCAGCGGCAGGCCGTTGGTGAGGCAGTAGACCAGGCGGTAGTCCATGATGAAATCCATCCCTCCATGGCCGCCCACTGTCTTTGCCAGCTCCTCCATTTCGGGCGTGAGGATGGGGCTGCGGTACTTTTCCATCAGCGCAGCCATCACCTCCGGAGTTACCGGACGGTGGGAATTCAGGTTATCGTAGTCGGTAGCACCCTCCTGCCTGTCCGGGCGGAGGCTATAGATCTGACGGGGATACTTGGCGGCATAGCCCTCAGTGCCAACTATCTGATACATACGGTCGTAGGGGCGGGGAGTCATCACATCATGCTCCACCAGGATGGTATTCCCCTTCTCGGTGGATATCATGGTCATGGTTTCATCTCCGCTGCGGAATTCCTCCGGATCGTGCCCGCGCTCCTTCCAGAGCCGCTTGCCCACCACCGAACGGGTTTCCATGGCGGTAAGGGTCTTGAAGCGGTCCCCGCGGTGGATGTTCATCACCTGGCAGACAGGGCCGAGGCCGTGGGTGGGATAGAGATCCCCGTTGTGGCCGGCATTGAAGTCCAGGCGCCAGGAGTTCCAGTACTCGTCCCAGAATTCATCCAGGCAGTGGTGGTACGCACCTTCGCCGTGGATCACCTCCCCGAAGAGGCCCTTCTGGGCCATGTTGAGGGTGGTGAGCTCGAAGAAATCGTAGGTGCAGTTCTCCAGCATCATGCAATGCAGGCGCTTGCTCTCCGCCATATTGATGAGGGCCCAGATCTCTTCGAGGGATGTTGCCGCGGGCACTTCGATTGCCACGTGCTTCCCGTGCTCCATGGCATAGAGGGCCATGGGAGCATGATTCTTCCAGTCCGTGCAGATGTACACCAGATTCACGTCATCCCTTTCGCAGACCTCCTTCCAGGCCTGTTCGTTGCCGGAGTAAACTGCAGGTTCGGGGCGGCCGTTCCTGCGCACCAGGGCCTGGCATTTCTCCACGTTTTCCGGCACCAGGTCGCAGATGGCGGATATCCTGGCATTCGGGAAGAAGCAGAAGCGGCGCGCCGCGTCGCTGCCGCGCATGCCGACTCCGATAAATCCTACCCGGACGGTGTCCAGTGGCGGAAGCGCCAACCCGATGACATCAGTTTGCCCCTTCGGCCTCGCAGGGACTTTCGTGCGGATGATATTGTCTTGCGCGCAATTCTGCAGGCATAGTGCCAGGGCGCAGATTGCAATTATGGTTCTGATAGATTTCATTGTGGCTGGTTTTTTGCCTAAAGTTAATGAATTATCGCGGATATTCATCTGAGAGTCAATCAGTAATCAGCTCAATGCTGCGATAGATATTATCCTGTGTTGAGACACCTTTTGCAGTGGCAACCACATTGCGCTCGTAATTATATCTTATGGGCCACCCTGTAGGAAGATGTATTACCAATGCTGAGTAATCATCGAGGGTGGCCTTGAAATTCTGATCCTTGAAAGCAGATTCGGTTGCCGTCTTCAAATCGAAGGATTCATCTTTGACCATGGCCGATGCCGTGCTACCTGCCGACTTGGCTACGGCAGCGTTGAACTTTTCACCTTCCACATGCATATGGGTGCGGATTACGGCAAGAGTGGAGTCTGTTTCGGCACTGTCTACCCAAAACTCTATATTCACATCGATAGGTTCTGTTCCGGCCATTGAGAACTGAGTCGGCAGAGTATATGTGGATGTCGTATCCATACGGGCTCCATGAAACATAAAAAGAGCCTCGACCTCTTCGCTGATGCTTGCTGTCAGGGCTTCAGGAGTGGCAATGGTATTGTTAAAATACTCTATCATCCCTTTCCTGTCCATCTGCTTGCGGGTCTCCTTGTCGTATTGCTTAAAAAGTGCATCGACAAGTTTAGGGATCATATCCCGGGTTTCCTTCACCAGGACATCGAGATTGTCATAACTCACTACGGTGCCCATGCTTGTGGTGGTGAGTTGGATCGGGCTGGACTCGCCAAGGCTGTTCAACAGTTCCATATACGATTGGACCCGGGTATCAGAATAGAACCCATCCTTGGTATCCAGAAGAAGGGTATATGTGGAATCCGTCTGGTTGCTGACTTTTATTATCAGATCTTCGGAGCTGGACTTTATCAGGGAAACCTTCCCGCTATCATCTACACGCTCCTGACGGTTTGTGCATTTGTAACTGAATTCATCCCCCTTGTCCCAATAAGCGACAACCTGGACCGACCCGTCCGGCATCAGTTGGGCGAATGATAGGGTGGGTACTATAAGTGAAAAGAAGAGAAGGAGTTGTTTTTTCATAGTACAAATATACATATTTTTGCTTTGCAGGCATGACGCGTGCTGTTGACGTCCCCAAAAACCGGACGTCAACGTCAAAATAGGCCTAAATTGCTGTCGACGTCCTTAATTATCGGACGTTAACAGCACCTGTAATACAAAAGTAGTATGGTCAATGGAATGAACGGACTTCGGAGGCCGAAGGCCGACAAAGGGGTGCTCGAGGGGCTCTCCCCTCGAATAAAGACCCGGCTCCCTTGGAAATCAATAGTTTATGATGATAGACTTGTCGAACTCGCTGTCTTTGTCATCTCCCTTAATGTCCACTTGCACGATGCGTCCCTGGGCATCTTTCTTATACTCGAAGGAGAAAGTGATATCTGCGTAGAAATCCTCCTTATATGTTGCTGGTAGATGTGCGCTGTTTTTACCGGTAAGATTCCATCGTGAATAATCTGGAAGTATTGATTCATAGATATATAGGATGGGATCGACCTTGTCTGCGAACGGATTGGACTCCTTTCCGTAAGTTACTGTGACTTTATATGGCCCAATCTCTGAACTTTGATTCAATTCCACGAGGTCTCCGCCACTCCATGTATATTCGTTAGTGAGATCTGTTTTTGGCCCGGTCACCTTATATGAAGCGAGCCTATCTCCGTTATAAGCCAAATACTTTGTATAGTCACCTTCAATTGCTTTCGTCAGGTTCCCGCCACCATCGAATTCAAGAGTATAATTATACGGGCCAGTAACTGACAGGGCTCCGGGAGTCATGAGTTCCCAGCATCTGGTTGCATAAGCAACTGACGCGCTGTAATCGAAATCCATAAGTTCGACTTGTTTGAGCGTAGCCTTCCCGTCTTTTAGCGTATACATCTCATAAACGGTTTTTATGACACGACCATCCGGGCCGTATGTGGGAGTAACGACATCCTTTGCATAGGCCTTGCCTCCGGAAAGGTTCAAAACCTGATAACTACGAACAACGGAAGCAGAACTGTCCGTTGTAGTATCATCTTTAGTGCATGAAATTACGGTCAGGGACAAAAGCGCAGAAGCGAATAATAAAACTTTTTTCATATAACAGCTAAATCAATTATTACTATGCTAACAGTTTGCAAAGATAATCATTATTTAAAAAACGGACTTCGGAGGCCAAAGGCCGACAAGGGGGTGCTCGAGGGGCTTTCCCCCCCTCGAATAATGAGCCGGCAGGCGAACGGCGGAGGCCGGTCCGAAGGACTAAGGCCGGGAGCCGCGGGGTACATTAGGGGCAGCGCCCCTAATAAATGGATAGATAATCGCGCAGCGATTAATCTCCACAAAAAAAGGCCCTTGGCGTAAGCCTTGGGCCTTTTATTTGTGGAGATAAGGAGATTCGAACTCCTGACTTCCTGCTTGCAAAGCAGGCGCTCTACCAGCTGAGCTATACCCCCAAAGACAAAAAAAGTAGTCCCTCGCGGAGTTGAA
>DGUE01000199.1:955-3956 GCA_002393895.1 Bacteroidales bacterium UBA4318 | reverse complement strand
AGCTATCCCCGCCACGAGTACTTCCGCCGCATCCTCTGCGACGTGCTCGGAAAGGATATCGAAGAGGGACGCCTGCCCGCATCCGAGATGGATTTCATCGGCCAGATGGTAGAGGATATCTGCTACAATAACGCTGACCGCTACTTCGGATTCTAATAGTACTCCGCGTTATAGCGCGTGAGTATGTCCATAGGCATGAAGTTGTCCCGCTTGGCGGGGGCTTTGCCGAAGACAGCATACTCGGTGAGGGCGCTGATGGCGCTGAACACCTGAACATCGGGGCGCTGGGCAATAAGGGAAGTTACAAGACCCTTCTTGAGCGCCAATAGATTTGCCGCGAGGTTGTCGAATCCGACCACGCGGCATTTTATTTCCGGATGCTTCTCCAGGAAGCGCGTAATCAGGTAGATCCGGGAGTTGAACATCGCAACGCTCTGAATGCCGGGATTCTCGGCAAAGAAGCCGGCGAGAATTCCATCTATCTCCCTGGGCTTGTTGGGGTTGATGAAGACGTTGCTTATCCTGCACTTGGGGAAGTGCTCGGAGATGTAGTCTATGAAGCCCTCGCGACGGTTGATGGTAGGGTCGGACTGGCCGTGCTTGTCGCGCTGGATACGGATGATGCCTACTTCCTTCATATCCATCTCGTCGGTGAGGATGGAAGCGCATAGGTATCCGCTCTGGTAGATGGGCATGCCGTAGTAGGCCAGATAGCCGTTGTCTTCCAGTTTGGAATCGAAATACACATAGGGGATGCCCGCCGCACGGAGCTTGGCCGTGAACACCAGGGTTTCGTTCTTGAACATGGGCGGAAGCGCCACGCCTGCGGGCTCCAGCGCAAGGACTTCGTCGCAGGCGCTGCGGAAGGATTCGATGTCGTACTGGTCGTAATCCACCTTCTGCACCTTGATGCCGAAGTTCCGCCCGAAGTCCATGCCGCGAACGATGCCGGGCTCGGCGAGTTCCCAGAAGTCCCCGTCCTTACTGCGGGGGAGAAGAACGGCGACCACGCGCTCCTTGTTCTGCGCAAGCAGCGAGGCATAGATATTGGGCTCGTAGCCGAGATCTTCTATGACCTTCATCACCTTTGCGTAACTCTTCTTCGACACACCTTCGCGGTTGTGCAGCACACGGTCCACCGTGCCCTTGGAAAGGCCGGTCAGACGGGCTATATCCTTGATGGTGATTTTCTGCTTGTTTTCCATGTTTCTATGCGCTTCAGTAATTGTTTTCAAATATAGTAATAATTTTTCCGTTACCGTGCACGGAAACGAAAAAAATATATTAAATTTGTGCGTTATTAATAATAGTATCATGCCCAGAATAATCACTTTCGGCGAGATCATGCTCCGGCTTGCTACGCCCGGCTATCTCCGTTTCTCCCAAGCTGACACTCTCAATGCCACTTTCGGCGGCGGTGAAGCCAACGTTGCCGTATCGCTCGCAAACTATGGATGCGAGGCTGAATTCGTTACCCGTCTGCCCGAAAACGACATTGCCAAAGCATGCGTTTCCGATCTGCACAAACACGGTGTAGGCACAAAGTACTGTGTCTACGGTGGCGACAGGCTCGGAATCTATTTCCTCGAAACCGGCGCAGTGGCCCGCCCCAGCAAAGTCGTCTACGACCGCGCCCACTCCGCAATCTCCGAAATCCAGCCCGGAATGATAGACTGGGACAAGGTGCTCGAGGGCGCCGACTGGTTCCACTGGACAGGTATCACCCCTGCCATCAGCCAGGGTGCAGCAGATGTCTGCCTCGAGGCAGTCAAGGCTGCGAACCGTCTGGGAGTGACCGTTTCCTGCGACCTCAACTACCGCAAGAACCTCTGGAAATATGGCAAGAAGGCGAGCGAGGTCATGCCCGAACTCGTAGCCTGCTCCGATATCATCCTCGGCAACGAGGAAGATGCCGACAAAGTATTCGGCATCAAGCCCGAGGGCTTCGACGTAACCGCAACCGGCGGCCAGGTAGACCAGAAGCGCTTCCAGAGCGTGGGTGAGCAGCTCATGGCAAAGTTCCCCCGTGCAAAGAAGGTCATCATCACCCTTCGCGGCAGCATCAACGCCAACCACAACACCTGGGGCGGCGTGCTCTGGGATGGAAAGACCCTCTACCAGTCTCCCCGCTACGATATCACCCACATCGTGGACCGTGTCGGCGGTGGCGACTCCTTCATGGGAGGCCTCATCTACGGCCTGCTCAACTTCGACGACCAGAAGGCCCTGAACTTCGCCGTTGCGGCATCCTGCCTCAAGCACACCATCTACGGGGACTACAACCTCGTGACCGTGGCGGAAGTGGAAAACCTGATGAAAGGCGATGGCTCCGGAAGAGTATCAAGATAACAAGATAACAAGATATGGAACTTAAGAAGAATTGCAAATATGCCCTCCTGGTGCCCACCAGCATGGGTCTGAGGGTGACCCCCGAAAACGGCCAGCCGGTGCAGTGCAGCGACGTGCTGCATCTCTATGCCACCAGCGCTGAAACCAACGTGGCCAGCATCGCATCCTATCTCGGGATGCCCGTAAAGGTGCTCACCGCCTTCGTGGAAGGAAGTCCTTTCGCCGCTTTCATCAAGAGCAATCTCCGCTCCCGCGGAATGGATTTCGAAGGCCCTGAAGTGCCTCAGGGAGGCCCCTGGGGATACAGGCACCAGATCAACATCGCCGACAGCGGATACGGTTCCCGCGGCCCGCGCGTGTGGAACGACCGCGCCGGGGAAGTGGGCAGGCTGCTTAACGTAAAGGATTTCGACCTCGAGCGTATTTTCGGCCAGGAAGGCGTGCAGATAGTGCATCTGTCCGGCCTCATCGCGGCCCTCAGCCCCGAAACCAGCCGCTTCTGCCTCGAGATCGCCCGCGCCGCAAAGCGCCACGGCAGCCGCATCAGCTTCGACCTTAACTACCGCGCATCCTTCTGGGCTGGCCGTGAGCAGGAACTCCACGACGTCTTCTCCGAGATCTGCTCGGTGGCGGACATCCTCATCGGCAACGA
>DGUE01000199.1:0-880 GCA_002393895.1 Bacteroidales bacterium UBA4318 | reverse complement strand
TGCCTGGGCATCGAAGGCCCCGAGGCCGGCGGAAAGGATATCGCCGCAAAGATCGAGGGATTCAAGGAGATGATCCGCCGCGTGAAGACCCAGTACCCTAACGCTCAGGTCTTCGCCACCACCCTCCGCCAGGTGAACAACACCAACAGCCACAACTGGGGCGCCATCATGCTCGAAGGCGACACCTGGCACGTGGTCGAACCCCGCGAAATCCACGTCCTGGACCGCATTGGCGGTGGAGACGGCTTCGTAGGAGGCCTCCTCTATTCCATCCTCAAGGGCTGGGAGAGCGAGAAGTGGATTCAGTTCGGATGGGCCACCGGCGCACTGGCCACAACCTTCCTCACCGACTACGCGCAGCCTGCCGACGAAGAGCAGGTCTGGAGCGTATGGAAGGGTAATGCAAGAGTAAAAAGATAAACAGACATACAATGAAAGAATTATCGGATATCGGACTCGTAGGTCTTGCCGTGATGGGCGAGAACCTGGTCCTGAATATGGAAAGCAAGGGATTCCGCGTGAGCGTTTTCAACCGCACAGTGGAGAAAGTCGACAAGTTCATGGAAGGCCGCGGAAAGGGCAAGAACATCTATGGAGCCCATTCCCTGGAGGATTTCGTGCAGTCGCTGAAGGCACCCCGCAGGGTGTTCCTGATGGTGAAGGCCGGTCAGCCCGTGGATGATTTCATCGAGAAACTCATCCCCGTCCTGGATCCCGGCGATATCATCATCGACGGCGGCAACTCCCACTTCCCGGACACCGCGCGCCGCACGGCGTATGTGGAAAGCAAAGGCCTGCTTTATGTGGGCACCGGCGTTTCCGGCGGTGAGGAAGGCGCCCTCAAGGGCCCTTCGATGATGCCCGGCGGATCTCCTGCCGC
>DGUE01000153.1 GCA_002393895.1 Bacteroidales bacterium UBA4318 | reverse complement strand
CTAGAACCGATATACAAACCCTATCGAAAGATCGTCTCCTATCTTCAGGGCATTATCTCCACCGAAAGCGCCGGCCAAAATATAGTTGCCGTCAAAATCGGTCGAGGCCAGCAATCCCGCAAAACCAAGTCCGGTTTTCAACAGAAAGTGATGGCTCAGGCTATATGTCAAGACAGGAATTGCATATATGGTAACGGTCGTCTTGCCAATTCCTTCCTGCTCAGGAACAAGCTGGAAACCACCTTCTACCCACGCAGCGAAACATCCAAAACGGACAAGTCCCCAACCGACATATGGATTTAATGTAAATGCACGCGTTTCTGCATTGGAATACTCCAGACCAGGACTGGAGATGGCTGCATTGGACTTCCCCCAGGAGATACGGCCTCCGACCGCAAGCCTGTTCCGGAAGATGTATCCGATTTCCGGGCTCAAATTGAAGGCCTGGATTTCTGCGCCATTGGTTTTAACATACGCCCCTGCTACAGAACCTCCGGCATACCACTGCGCCGAAGCAGAAAAAGCTCCGGCAACCATGCATAAAAAAGCAATTATCAACTTTTTCATTACATCAGAAGTTTAGCGCGAAACCGACACCATTACGGGTTGGACCGAAATCCAAACTTGAAGCATAAGGACTGTGAGCGCAGCGTTCCGCATAATCATCCAACATCAAGTCCATCTCCTTCCGACCTTTAGACCAAAGGGAAATACCGCCCCAAAGACTGGCGGCAACGGCCACAACCCCTGTTGGAATCATCACTGCCGCAGCGGTCTTGTCCCAATCGATATTATTAATTCCGACAACTGTCCACAATCCCGCGGCAGGGACCCCAAGAAAAGAGATTGCCTTGCCCCAACCCAGATTTGCCCTCGCTTTGCGATAACGGCTTCCATACAATACCAATCCGAGGTCTCTATCTAGAGGGCGTATGGCAAAACTGTTTTCTGTCTGGTCTACATTTATTTCCGTAGATGACGAGGCCTCCGGCCAACCCCAATCTTTGTTTTGTGCAAAAAGGCTCGTGGACAAGGCCAACGCAGCTAAAATCATTACAATTTTTTTCATAGTTCTCATTATTTGAGGGCGCAAAGATAGTTTTTTTTTAATTTTGCAGCGCTTTTTACAAGAGAATTATGCAAGGAATCTGGACCATACTGATGCTGGTGCTCTCGAACGTATTCATGACCTT
Organism: Bacteroidales bacterium UBA4318; assembly: GCA_002393895.1. The sequence continues at coordinate 5,849 of DGUE01000153.1, read as the reverse complement.
CGCCTGGTACGGGCACCTCAAACTACAGGAAATGAAGATCTCGACCGGGTGGCCTCTGATCCTCATCATCCTGTTTTCCTGGGGAATAGCATTTTTCGAATACTGCCTTACAGTACCGGCGAACCGAATAGGGTTCGCCGGCAACGGAGGGCCTTTCACCCTCGTTCAACTTAAAGTCATTCAGGAGGTTATCTCCCTGACGGTCTTCACCGTCATCATATCCTTCCTGTTCCAGGGGCAGCATCTGCACTGGAACCATGTAGCCGCCTTCGCCTGTCTGGTGCTGGCGGTATTCTTCGCTTTCCTGAAGTAGCCGCGCTACTTCCTGCGGCCCTTCTTCTCGAGGTACTTGATGAGCATCTCGGGACGGTCGGTCTGTATGATGGAGGTTCCGAGGTCGAGGATTACGTCGTAGATTTCGGCAGGATCGCCGGCTTCGAAAGCGGTGTTATCGTCGTATCCGCCATTGAGCGAAGGCCAGAGGGTGTTGACCCAGAGCTTGGATCCGGTATCGATCACCTTCTTGCAGCAGTCGCGGACGGTGTCGTTCAGCTCGGCGAAGCAAACCTCGTAGGCAAGCGGGACCTCACCGGCCTCCATATACTGATTGAAGAGGTCTGCGCCTTTCGGAAAGAGGATGTCGATGATGGGCATGTACATCATATTATGCTCATATTCAGCCGCTTTCGCGTTAACTTCCGCCAGGGTCTTCTTGCCCTTGATAAGTATCTGGTCGGTCACGCCGAGTTCCTCGGTAATGGCAATAACCTGGTCGTAGTACTGGTAGCCCTGGTCGATATTCACACATATCCTGTCTTTGCAGACCTCGAGGGCCTCCCTCAAGGTAGGCATCTTGTGGGGAGACTTGACTCCGTGCGCGTAGCGAAGGTTGAATCCTTTGAGGGAGTCGAGGGTCATTGTGGAGATGGGGCCTTTGCCGGTAGTAGTGCGGTTGGCGGTGCCGTCGTGGCAGAGCACGAGCACACTGTCGCTGGTCATCTTAAGGTCGATTTCCACAATATCCACGCCCATGCGTATAGCGGATTCGATGGCGGGAATGGAATTTTCGGGATAGTTGCGCCAGTCGCCGCGATGCGCGACCACTACCACATATTTAGAGTCGGGGTTGTGCAACTCGGCAACTATTTTTTCTGCCTTGTTGGCATACTTGGGGCCGCATCCCGCTGCAAGCACGGCAGCGAGAAGGACTAACAGATAACGGGTGATTTTCATATTATTAAAAAGCTATGTTTGCGACTACGGGAAGATGATCCGAAGGGTAATAGCCTCCGAATTTGTCGGTAAGGGCCTTGAAACTCCTCACATCTCCCTTTGTAAAGAATACGAAATCACAGGGGCGGGAATTGGAGGCATCGAGGTTTCGGGCCGGGTCGAATGCCTGGTAGGTACCCCTGGGGCCTTCTCGCACGCCCTTCTCTTCGGCAACGCGGAAAGCATCCTTGTATGCAGCCCTGAAGGCTTTAAGGGCAGGCTCCTCGTCAGATGCCGGGTTCATGTCTCCCACTACGAAGAGGGGCAGGCTATCGGTGTTGATTTCGTTCATCCGGCTGATGATCAGGTCGGCGGATTTCTTCCGCACGCCCTCGTAGCTGTTGCCGTTGTTGTTGACTTCCAGATGTGTAGCAAGATAGTAGAAGGACTTGCCGGATTCCCTATGCTTGAGAAGCACCCAGGCTGCAACACGCTTGCGGGTCATGCCTCCCCAGTTGACAGAGTCCGAAGGCTTGTCCGGAGTGTCCGAGAGCCAGAAACGGTCCCAGTCCAGGATCTCGAACTTGTCGGTGCGATACGCAACTCCGACCGCCTCCCCGGCGGAGCCATTGTCGCGGCCTACAAAGTAAAATCCGTACTCCGGCAAGAGCGCTTTCAGGTCTTTCTGCTGGTTCAGTAGCACTTCCTGGAGGCCGAACACATCAAACCCATGGGTCTTTACTACAGTGGCGCAGTTCTCCTTGCGGGACTGCCAGTCCTTATAGCCGGTGTCGGCGGAGGTATCCAGACGGATATTGAAAGAACCAAGATTCAAGGATGCCTCGATCTCAGGTTCCGGTTCGGGCGACGGTTCCGGCGTGGGGTCTTTCTTGCCACAGGCTGCCACAAGCAGGGCCAGAGACGCCAAAACAAACAACTTTTTCATATCAAGGCTTTATATACTTCATCAACAACTTGTGCGCAGGAGCGGCCATTCCGCCGTGGTCGAAACCATCCTCCTCATATAGAATAATGCTCTTATGGCCGACCAGTTTCATCATCTCCACGAAATATGCGTTCTCCTCGTAGCGGCGGTAGAGTTCCATGTCGCGGCCGCCGGTAATTACAAGGAAGGGCGGAGCGTCGGGGCGTACATGATAAAGGGGCGCGAGTTCATCGATCACGGGCCGCGTGGCGGGGATGCCGCGGGCTGCGCGCTCGGTAAAGTGCGTAATCATCTGCCCGCTGTAGGGCACGATGGCTGCCATCTTGTCGGCATCCACCCCGTATTTGGCGAGCCAGTGCTTGTCGAGGCCCAGCATGGCAACCAGATAACCGCCCGCAGAATGGCCTGAAAGGTAGATTTTATCCGGCGAGCCGCCATACTTCGATATGTTCTTCACGACCCAGGCAACTGCCGCGGCGGCATCATCGATAATCTCGGACACCTGCGCGTCGGGATAGAGACGGTATCCCGCAGCCACCACCACATAATCCTTGGTCAGGAGTTCCTGCGGAGTGTGTTTCTGGCCACCGGTCAGGCCTCCGCCATGGAACCACACTATCACCGGGCGGTCTTCCGCCTTCTTCACATAGCTGACATCCAGCCTGCAGCGGGGAGAAATCTCCTCGTCGCGATAGGAAATGCCACGGTCGTGCTTGTATTTCTGCGCCGATGCCGGCAAGATAGTCAGCAGTGCCAGCGCAAGTATCAGTAGCCTTTTCATTTGTCGTATTGGTCGTCGATGTTATGGGTGGCTTCGTAGGTGTTTCGCTCCGCTTCCTCCTGAATACGCTGACGGGTGGATTTGAAGAGGCGTATGCAGAAGAATATCAAGGCGATGGTAATCAGCCCGGAGTAGGCCGGAGAGAGTTCGGAAGAGAAGGCGAGGGTGTCGTAGATGCCGTGAAGCAGCACCGGAACAAGCCAGACCTTGATGCGGTCGAATTCCGTCGTCTTGTGGGAATCGAAGTGGTTGCGGGAGAAGTAATAACCCATCGCGATGGCAAACGCAAAGTGCCCGGGCACCGCGAAAAGGGCGCGGGTGACGCTCACGTAGAACCAGCCTGCGCCGGCGGAAACCACATACATCAGGTTTTCCAGGCAGGCGAAGCCGAGGCCTACCGAAGCGGCGTAGACCATGCCGTCGTAGCGCTCGTCGAACTCGGGGCTGTTCCGCAGCAATAGCCAGAGCATCAGCAACTTGGCGGATTCCTCGGGAATGGCCGCGCCGAAAAACGACGTCTTGATTGCCTCCGCAAGGGTGGACGGATGATCTACGAAGAAGCCGAGTTTGAGCAGCGGGCCCGAAATGAGCGTAGAGGCCAGCACGGAAAGGCATCCATAGAAGAAGCCCTTGTATATCATTCGTTTAGGCTCCGGATTGAAGTCCTTGCTGTACACATAATACAGCAGGAGGATTCCCGGAACTATGGCTGCAGCGAGTATAATCCACATAGTCCCACAAATTTAACAATTAATTCAGAGTCTTGGCAATCTTTTCGATATTGAGGCTTCTGGCAGAGGCGTCGATAATGTCTTTGTAGATGCCGCCTTTCTTGTAGACCTCGTCCGGATCCCCGGACTCCTCCACACGGCCTTCGCGCAGGGCATATATCATATCGCTGTCGATAATCTGCGAGATGCTGTGCGATATGATGATTACCGTCCTGTCTTTCTTGATTGCGTCGATGCTGTTCTTTATCTGCTCGGTTGCAATGGCATCCAGCGATGCCGTGGGCTCGTCCAGGAAGATTACGGGAGGATTCTTCAAGAACATCCTTGCTATGGCGATCCGCTGCTGCTGGCCGCCGGAAAGGTCCGATGCGCGGTTCTGGAACTGCTTGGGCAGAGCCATTATCTGGTCGTAGATATAGGATTTCTTTGCTGCCTCAACCACCTCCTCGAATGTAGCGTCCGGCCTGCCGTAGCGTATGTTCTCTTCGATAGTGCCGTCGAAGATGTGGTTCTTCTGGAGGACCAGCCCGATGTTGTCGCGCAGGAAATGCGTGTCGTACTCCTTCAGGTCCACCCCGTCCAGGGTAATAGTGCCGGCCTGCGGCTCGTAGAACTTGTCCAGAAGGTTGACTATGGTGCTCTTTCCGGCACCGGAGAGGCCCACCAGCGCGGTTATCATCCCCGGTTCTATGGTCATATCTATCCCGAACAGGGCCTGGTTGCCGTTGGGATAGGTGAAGTCTACCCCCTTCAGCTCGAACTTCCCCTTGATTTCCGCGGGACGGTAGTTGCCGCTTGGCTCTATTTCTTTATCGGAATTCAGTATGCTGAAGAAGCCTTCCGCATAGATCAGGGCGTCGTTCACATCGTCGAAGATGCGCTGGAGCTGGGTGATGGGGGCGATAACGTTGGAGAAGAGCATCACGTGGTACATTATCTTACCTATGCTCATGCCCGGGTAATCTATGAGCACCAGATAGGCCGTCAGGATTATCACCAGAACGGTTCCGACTTGCTTGACGAAGCTCTTGATGCCGTTGTAGTAGAATCCCACCCGGCGGGTTTTCATTTGGTTGGCCGTCACCTGGTTCTGGATATCCAGCTGCTTGCGGCTCTCGATGCCTTCCCTGTTGAAGGATTTGATGACGTTGATGGAGTCGATTATGTTCTTGATGCCCTGGCTCTTGGTTTCCAGATGGGAGCGCATCTCCCGCCTCCATCCCTTCAGGCGTTTTGCCTGGCGGTAGGTGATCCAGAAGTAGATCGGCACTATGCCCAGGGCCACCAGCCCCACGTAGACGTTGGCTGCGAACATCAGAATCAGGGCCAGCGCTGCGCTGGTGAACAGGGGGAGGAGGTCGATGAAGAAGTTCTGCACCGTGCGGGACAGGCTGCTCACGCCCTGGTCTATCCTGGCCTGCACCTTGCCGGTGGCGTTCTCGTCGGTGTTGAAATAGGCCATGCGGAAAGTCAGGACCTTTTCTATCACCGCCTGGGAGAGGTCGCGCGAAACGAAGATGCGCATCCTCTCGCCGTAATAGTTCTGCGCAAAGGTAATCAGGGCCGAGAGGATTTCCTTGCCGAGCAGGACGGCAGAAATGATGGTGAGGATCCTCGCTGCCTGCGCCCAGCTGAAGCTGGTGCCGATGAGGGCGTTGATGGCATCCACCGTCCGGTCCAGGACGATGGCGTTCACCTGCTGCATGGCGGATCCCACCAGCGTGAGGACGAGTGTGAGGGCCACCAGCAGGCGGTAGGGCCTCACGAACGGGCGGATGTTGCGGAACAGCTGGAAGAGATTCATAAAAACAGAGCCACGGATCTGTTCCGCAGCTCTGCAAATATAGTGTTATTTTCAGGATTTATCAGTCCTTGCCGTATATCTGTTTGTTGGCAGATTCGAGCTGAGCCTTCAGGATATTGACCGCCTGGGAAATCTCCTGCTTGGTCATGTCCTTGTTCTCCTCGGAACAATCGATAGTAAGTGTCTTCCCGTTTAAAGTAACCCTTGCCTTGTCTTCTTCGTCCAAAGATTCCTTGACCAGAGCGGCAATTGTTGCGCTGGGGCAGTCGTAGGTCACGATGCAGGAGGTGCACTTATTGTCACGGAAGGACCAGACAATCTTATAGTCATAACTGAATACTGAAGTAGTGAGCTTGTAAGAAAGCGTGATTGAAT
>DGUE01000190.1 GCA_002393895.1 Bacteroidales bacterium UBA4318 | reverse complement strand
GACCAGAAAATCGTCAACATCGCGGCATTCGCACTCACTGTGATACTTGCCGTGCTGCTTCTGACCCTTCTCGGCAAGCTCATAACAAAAACTCTCAAGCTAGCGGCTCTGGGATGGGCGAACCGTCTGCTAGGGCTGGTATTTGCCCTGCTCAAAGCCGCGCTCATCATCGGGCTGCTCATCTTTATCTTCGATCCCATCAACGCAAAATTCAATTTGGTCAAACCGGAGATACTTGACGGTTCAGTGATATACACCGCCCTCCACGACCTTTCGACGAAGGTGTTCCCCTATCTTAAAGAGCTCATTACCAATGCCTAGGCTTGTATTTATAGAAACTTCCACCGCCCTTTGTTCCACCGCCCTGGCGGAGAACGGCAGAATCATATCCACCCGCAAGAGTTCAGAGCCCAGGGCGCACGCATCGCTCACGGCAGTGTTCGTGAAGGAGATGCTGGATGAAACCGGATGGAAGGTATCCGACCTGGATGCAGTCTGTGTGAGCAAGGGGCCCGGGTCCTACACCGGCCTGCGCGTGGGAGTATCCACCGCCAAGGGACTATGCTTTGGCGGAGGCGTGCCGCTGATTGCGGTAGATACCCTGGAAATCCTGGCACATCAGGCCATCGAAGCCGGCCTTCCGGAGGGCTGCAAGGCCATCCTGCCCATGGTGGATGCCCGTCGCATGGAGGTCTATACCGCTGTCTTCTCCCCTGCCGGCGAACGCCTTGGGGACATCGCGCCTGTAGTTCTGGATGCCAATAGCTTTGCGGATCTTTTCGCCTCCGGCCCAGTCGTAGTCATCGGCGATGCCGCGGAGAAGTTCAAAAACTGTCATTCCGAGCCCACCACCTGTCATTCCGAGCGCAGCGAAGGAATCTCCTTCATCCAAACATGCCCCGAAGCATCCGCAATGCTGGTTCCGGCGATGGCCAAATTCGCAAAAAAAGAGTTCGAAGACGTAGCGTACTTCGAACCCTTCTATCTGAAACAGTTTATCGCAACTACTCCCAAAAAGCTATTTTAGCACCTTATCCAGCTTTGCGCGAAGCTGTTTCTCGTTGGAAACGACTTCCATTCCGCTTTCGGAAAGTATCAGCATCGCGGGAACGCTTGCGACGTTGAAGGTGAAGAGTGAGCGGCTGGCAGTGCCGAGGCCGTCGTTTACATTGATCCAGGGAAGGTCCTGGGACTTGACGACCTGTGCCCAGGCGGCTTTGTCGGGATTGACGCTGATGGCATAGATCTCGAAGCCCTTGGCATTGTACTTCTCGTAAATAGGGATAAGGGTATCGAGATTGAAAATCTTGTGGGTAGCTTCGCGATCGTCCCAGAAATAAACCAGGACCGCCTTGGCATCCAGGCTGTCGATTTCTGCCGGAGTGCCGTCGATCGAAGGCATTCTGAGGTTCGGATAGGCGCGCTCGTCGGCAGTTTTGATGCGGTTGGAAATCAGCATCAGGTTCTCGCGGCGGACGGCTTCAGCCTCGAGGGCTTTCACATACTTGGAGTCCGGATAGACAGTCTTCAGCGAATCGCATGCGCTGCGGAAAACCAGGGCATCGCTCAGGCCGGAGAAGGTGGCGGTGCTGCCGCCTATAGTCTCGTAGAGCACGGGGATTACAGCAAGCGACTTATTGTTTACCATGACGAACTTCACAGCCTCACGGTAGTGGCGCACATACTCCTTTGCGATTTCAGAAGGCTGGGCTCCGGCCTCGGAAAGGGCAAACAGATTGTTTACATACGCGCGGAAAGCATCGTCACCTTCTTTCAGGAGAGCGCTTCCGTCCGAACCGGAAACACTGTAGTTGCCGAGGGTATCCGCCTCAACCACAGCCTTTTCGCCACTTTCGAGAAGGAGCGAAGCAAGACGGGTGTCGCCTTTGTAGACATAAATGAATTCCGGGTTGCCCTTCTCGACCTTCACTTTATAGCTGAAACGACCGGCAGCATCGGTCTTCACGGTGTCGAGAACCACAGGAGTGGTGCCATTCAGTTGCCTAACGGTGAGAGATGCGGAAGGAGCTTCCGCCACGGTGCAATCTACGGTAGCCTTACCGCCCTGACAGGCAGAAAGGGCAAGCGCCAGAACGGCAGCTGCGATAATCCTACAACTTCTCATATTCTGCGAGTATTGATTTTGCTATCTCCGCCATACGCTCCGGGCTCACTTCCGGGCGCTTCTTGCGGAAATCGAGGTCTCCCTCCGTCTGAAGAGGCACGAGGTGGATGTGGGTGTGGGGGACTTCCATCCCGAGCACGGCGACGCCCACCCTCTTGCAGGGAACGGCGGCTTTGAGCGCTACGGCCACCTTGCGGGCAAAGGCCCAAAGCCCCTCGTATACCGCGGGATCCAGATTGAAGATATAATCATCCTCAACCTTCTTGGGAATCACCAGAGTGTGACCTTCGGCAAGGGGGCTGATATCCAGGAAAGCGTAGAAATCTTCGCTTTCTGCTACCTTATAGGAAGGTATCTCCCCATTAGCTATGCGTGTGAAGATGGTTGCCATATCAGAGGGAAATATCGAGAATCTTGAACTTCATTACACCGGAAGGGACCTGGGCTTCCACAACTTCGCCTTTGCCGTGGCCGAGAAGAGCTTTGGCGATGGGGGTGGTGGCTGCAAGGCGGCCCTTGCTGAAATCGGCTTCGGTCTCGCCGACGATGGTGAACTCCATAGTCATTCCGGCGGAAAGGTTCTGAACCTTGACCTTGTTGAGCATCTGCACTTTATCGGTGCTGAGCTGGGAAGCGTCCACCACCTTGGCGTTAGCCACCTGGTTCTGGAGATTAGCTATTTTCATTTCCAGAAGGCCCTGGGCCTCACGTGCAGACTCGTATTCCGCATTCTCGGAGAGGTCTCCCTTCTCGCGGGCCTCGGCTATCGCCGCGGAGATTACCGGACGCTGCGCCAAAGCCTCTGCCAATTCCTTTTTCAGTTTGTCGAGCCCTTCCTGGCTCATATAGTGTATTGCTGCCATATTAGTTAATAAAAGGAGTCCTGCCTTTGAAGCAGAACCCTCGGTTGGTTATTTATGCAAAGATAACAATTTTTTACAATAATGTTCGTCGTCACGGAGCTGGGCCTGAAGTTCGCCCAGCGAAGCAAAACTGTTTTCGTCCCGCACACGCTTGAGGAAGCTGACCGTGATGGTCTGGCCGTAAATCTCTTCGTCGAAATCGAAGATGTGTGTCTCGAGCGTGGCTCCGACATTGGTCATTCCATAAAAGAGCCTTTCGCCTACCCAAACCTGCGAGAGATATACTCCCACGGCGGGAATCAGCTTCAAGGGCTCATCCAGTTCCAGATTTGCAGTGGGATATCCAATAGTGCGCCCCAGCTTCTTGCCGTGGACCACTTTGCCAGAAAGGCTGTAGTCGTAGCAGAGATAGATGGAGGCGGTCTCCACGTCCCCAGCCTTCAACGCATTGCGTATCTTGGTGGAACTGACTGCCAGGCCCACGGACGACACCTTCTCGGCGCGTATCACATCCAGGCCAAGCGAAGATGCGAGGTCTGCGGTCTGCACGGGAGTGAGGCAATCGTGTCCTATGCGGTTGTCGTATCCGAGAAGGATGGCAGTGCCGCCGTAGCGGCCCATGACCACCTCGCGCAGATACTGTTCCGCTCCCATTTCACTGAATTCCCGGGTGAAATCCAACTGATAAACCTTGTCGACCCCAAGCCCTTTCAGCAAAGCAGTCTTCTCGGAGGGAGTATTCAGGAGGCGAAGCCCCAACGCATCGTTCTGGAGAACTATGCGCGGATGCGGCCAGAAGGTCAGCACGAGACTCTCCTCGCGGCGCCTGCGCGCTTCGCTTACGAGAGTCTCGATAACCAGACGGTGGCCAATATGCACACCGTCGAAAAAACCTGTCGCTATTACAGCCATTTCACCAGAGGGAAGTCCATCCTGTGGGGCAGGAGGGCGTTCTTGGCATAGAGCCGCACGCCAATCTGGTACATGCCGGTGCGCTCCGGAATCACCGAAGTGCGGTAGGTGGCCACACCTTCCTGGAAGGAAACGACATCGTACTGCACTGTCTCCTGGATGTGGAGGACGTTCTTCTTATCTGCCACGGCGAAGATCATTTCCACGCCGATATCGTCGGGGCTCAGGCCGGCAAGATCCACAACCACCTCGCTCGCCAGGGGATTATTCTGGGAAAGCACATATGCGGCGTTAGGAGCCGAGTGCGAGAGCACATTGATGCCAGGCCAGGCTTCTGTCACCTTCTTCTTCCATGCAGCTATCTCGCGGGCCTTTGCGCAACCGTTCGCCATAAGCTCGTTGAAACGGTCGTACTGGGGCTGGTAGTACTGGATGCAGTAATCCTCCATCATCCTGTTGGTGGTGAAGTTGCATGCTACGTACGCGATTGTGTTGCGGATGATGCGCAGCCATTCGGGAGATATGCCGCGGGCGTCTTTGCCGTAGTATGCGGGAGCTATCTCATTCTCGATTATGGCATAGATGCGGGCTGCATCCAGCTCGTTCTGGTAGTTCTGGTCGTCGTAGGTCTTTTCGAGAGGCAGGGCCCAGCCGCAGCCTTCCTTATAACCTTCCACCCACCAGCCGTCCAGCACGGAGAAGTGCATCACGCCGTTCATCACGGCTTTTTCGCCGGATGTTCCGGAAGCTTCGAGCGGGCGGGTAGGATTGTTGAGCCACACGTCCACGCCCTGCACCAGCCTCTTTGCCAGTGAGATGTCGTAGCCGGGCACGAATACTATCTTTCCGAGGAAGCGTTCCTGCTTGGAGATATCTATGATCTGCTTGATGAGGTCCTGGCCTGCGCTGTCGGCGGGATGCGCCTTGCCGGCGAAAATGAACTGCACGGGATGCTTCGGGTCGTTGACCAGGGCGTCCAGCTGGTCCAGGTCGGAGAAGATCAGTGTGGCGCGCTTGTAAGTGGCAAAGCGGCGGGCAAAGCCTATGGTGAGCACATCCTCACGGAGATTCTCCTTGATCTTGACTATCTCGCTGGGAGAATAGTGGCTGCTGATCTCGGGATTGGAAAGGCGGTCGTTGATGATGCGGATCAGCTCCTTCTTAAGAACCATACGGGTGTTCCAGATCTCTTCGTCGGACACATTGAATATGCCTTCGAAGCAGCGTTTGTCGTAGTGGTGGGTCTGGAACTCGGGGCCGAAGACCTTCGCATGGACTGCCTTCCATTCCTTGGAAGCCCAGGTGGGATAGTGCACGCCGTTCGTGACGTAGCCGACGTGAAGCTCTTCCGGGAGATATCCCTTGTACATGCGGGCGAAGATTTCCTGGCTCACCTTGCCGTGAAGCATGGAAACGCCGTTCACATTCTGGGAGCAGTTGGCCGCAAGCACGCTCATGCTGAAGCGCTCGCCGTGGTCTTCCACATTCACTTTGCCCAGGCCTAGGAGGGTCTCCCAGCTGATGCCGAAACGGGAAGGATAGTGGCCGAAATAACGGTACATCATATCTTCGTCGAAGGCGTCGTGGCCGGCAGGAACCGGGGTATGGGTAGTAAAGAGGCCGCTGGCACGCACAAGCTCCATAGCCTCGCTGTAATCCATCTTCTGCTCATACATATACTCGCGGAGGCGCTCCAGGCCGATGAATGCGGCATGGCCCTCGTTGGAGTGGTATATGGCGGGATGCAGGCCGATGGCACGAAGGGCGCGGATGCCGCCAATGCCGAGCAGTATCTCCTGCTTGAGGCGGTTCTCCCAGTCGCCGCCGTAGAGGGTGTGGGTGATAGAACGGTCGAACTCTGAGTTGAGGTCGTTGTCGGTGTCGAGGAGATAGAGCTTCACGCGGCCGACATTGACGCGCCAAACGTATGCGTGAACCTGATAGTTCATGTAAGGCACGTCGATGACCATGGGTTTGCCTTCGCTGTCGAGCTGCTGCTCAATGGGCAGGCTGCCGAAGTTCTGTGCTTCGTAGTTGGCAATCTGCTGGCCATCCATTGAAAGAGTCTGAGTGAAATAGCCGAAGCGATAGAGGAAACCTACGGCTACCATATCGACGTTAGAGTCACTGGCCTCCTTGACGTAGTCGCCGGCAAGGATGCCAAGACCTCCGGAATATATCTTAAGCGATTGGTTCAGACCATACTCCATACAGAGATAAGCCACGCTGGGGCGGTCAGTGCGGGGCTTGACGTCCATGTAAGCGCGGAATTCCTTATAGGTTTCGTTCATGCGCTTGATGATGTCCTTGTCCTTCGAAAGCTCCGACAGCTTCTCGTAGCTGATACGCTCGAGCATAAGCACGGGGTTCTGGCCGCATTCTTCGTAGAGCTGGGGATCGAGGCGCGAGAAGAGGCTTCGTGCACTGTGATTCCAAGCCCACCACATATTATGGGCCAATTCTTCTAACTTCAGAAGCTCCTCAGGGATGTTGCTCTTGACGACAACCGGCTTCCACTGAGGGTCGTTGGAGTTGCTTGCTTTGATTTTCATAAAATGAATGTTATAAAATAAATAATGTGTTAGCCTGTTAATGTGTTAACTTGTTAACTTGTCAACTTGTCAACTCGTTAACT
>DGUE01000080.1 GCA_002393895.1 Bacteroidales bacterium UBA4318 | reverse complement strand
GGCTTGCACTCGAGGGCCTTGCGCTCCATCTCATCATAGTCAACGCGGCCGGTTTCGGGATTGAGGCCATAGGCCACGGGATGATAGAGGATGCCGCTGGCATTCACCGGTGATCCGTGGGTAAGGTGCCCGCCCATGGAGAGGTCCAGGCCCATGAAGGTGTCGCCCGGTTTGAGGATGGCCATGGTGACGGCCATGTTGGCCTGTGCGCCGGAATGCGGCTGCACGTTGGCCCAGCAGGCACCGTAGATCTGCTTCAGGCGGTCGATAGCCAGGTTCTCTATCTGGTCTACCACAACGCAACCGCCATAATAGCGCTTGCCGGGGTAACCTTCCGCATATTTGTTCGTGCAGATACTTCCCATTGCCTGGAGCACCTCGTCGGTAACGTAGTTCTCGGAGGCGATGAGTTCCAATCCGCTTTCCTGACGGTTCTTTTCCTTACGGATAAGATCGAAAATTTGTAAATCCTGTTTCATATTATTTCTTGAACTTTACTGACGTGCGAATATCATCCGAACCGGAACCAACGTGGGCGATGAACTCACCGGGCTCCACTACCCATTTGTGCTGGTCGGCATCGAAGAAACTGAGGGCGGAATCCGGAATCTCGAAGGTGACGGTCTTGCTCTCGCCCGGCTGCAGGAATACTTTCTTGAAACCTTTCAGTTCCTTTGCGGGGCGCTCTACGGAGCATTCGGGGTCGCTGATGTAGAGCTGGACAACCTCGGCGCCGGCAACGTCACCGGTATTCTTCACCGCAACGCTCAATTTGCGTCCCTTGATCTTTGCTTCTCCGTACTCAAATGTAGTATAGCTCAGACCGTGCCCGAACGCGAACATTGGTTTCACGTCCTTCGTATCATACCAGCGGTACCCGACGAAAATGCCCTCGGTGTAGTATTCATCTATAATGTCTTCTCCTTCGCGCTGGATGCCGGGATACTGCTCCTCGTTGAACACGGGGCCGTCCTTAAATTCGTAAGGGAAGGTGAAGGGGAGTTTACCCGAAGGGTTGACATCACCGCTCAACACATCGGCAAGCGCAGGACCGGCTTCGCTTCCAAGATACCATCCCTGCACTATCGCAGGCACCTTGTCCACCCATGGCATGGCCACGGCATTGCCGGAGATGTTCACGAAAACAAGCTTTCTGCCTGTGGCTGCGAGAGCCTCCATAAGGGCATCCTGCCCATAAGGAAGTCCATAATCCTCACGGTCGCCACCCTCGCTGTCCTGGTGGTTGTTCTTGTTCAGGCCGCCGAACACAATCACGTAATCGGCATCCCGGGCTGCTGCGACAGCGTCGGAGACCATCTGCTCCGCCGAACGGTTTTCCGCCAGGTCGAATTTTGCGGAGATGCCGTCCTGGGCCTGTGCGGCACCACTGGAATAGCCGCGCTCGAACACTATCTCAGCCTCCGGAAAACGGGCTTTCAGGCCCTCCAGGGGAGAAATCTCATACCTGGCTTTCAAAGATGAGGACCCGCCTCCGATGGTAAGCATCTTCACGGCATTCTCTCCTACAACCAGAATCTTTTTTGCGTCCCGCACAGGGAGAACTCCGCCGTCGTTCTTAAGGAGAACTATTCCCTCTCCCGCAATCCTGCGGGCGGCAGCGGAATGCTCGGGGCATACGAATCTGCCGAAGCCCCGGCCGGGAGCCATGTTGGTGCGCAACTGAAGGCGCAGCAGACGGCGAACCTTGTCGTCCAACTCGTCGGTTCCGTATTTCCCGGACTTGATGGCTTTCAGATAGGGCTGCGCCAGATGATATTCATTATATACATTGGACGGGCCGGTGAACATGCCATCCGTCCAGGTGCCGTATTCGAGGTCGAGGCCATTGCGTACGGCCTGGTCGGTATCGTGGCATCCGCCCCAGTCGCTGATCACGACTCCGTCGAAACCCCACTCCCCCTTCAGGATATCCATGAGGATGCGCTCGTTGTGGCAGAGGTGTTCATCCTTATATAAATTATATGCTCCCATGATGCTCCAGGCTCCACCCTCGGTGACGGCGGCCTTGAAAGCCGGGAGATAGATTTCATAGAGGGTGCGGTCGTCCACGTTCACATTCACCGTATGACGGTTGATTTCGTCGTTGTTCAGGGCAAAGTGCTTTACGCAGACCGCCACATCCTTGCTCTGCACTCCCTGCACATAGGGAACCACCATCTGGCTCGAAAGGAAAGGATCCTCCCCCATATATTCGAAGTTGCGGCCTCCGAATGGATGGCGGTAGATATTCACGCCGGGGCCGAGCAGAACCGTCTTCTTGCGATAGAGGGCTTCTTCTGCGATGCTCTCGCCGTAAAGGCGGGACAGTTCCGTATTCCAACTTGCCGCAAGGCAGGTCAGCGCGGGATACGCCGTGCAGGAGTCATTGGTCCAGCGGGCCTGGGACCATTTGTCCCATAGGACCTCTGCGCGTATGCCGTGAGGGCCGTCCGTGCACCAGATCTCGGGAATCCCCAGACGCGGAACGCCTGGCGAACTGAACTTGCTCTGCGCATGGGTCATTGCAATCTTCTCTTCCAGGGTCAATTGCGAAAGGATACCGTCTATCTGTTTTTCGATGTCCGGCGCCTTGGGCGAACAGGCTGCAGCTATGGCCAGGATGCCTGCTAAAAGAAAACTCTTTTTCATATCGGACAAATATACTAAATTTGCAGTACAAATGAAAGATAGAAAGCTGTTGAATTACGAACTCGGGCGCATCAGCGCCGAGCAGTATCGTGCTGCCGAACCATCGGGGATGGAAGTCATCCTCGACAATGTCCGCAGCGCGCACAACGTAGGCAGCATCTTTCGCAGTGCGGATGCCTTCCGCATCGACAGAATCTGGCTCTGCGGCATCACCCCCGCCCCTCCCTCGGCCGAAATCCACAAAACTGCCCTGGGTGCCGAAGACAGCGTCAGATGGGAGCACAGGCCAGACGCAAGCGCCCTTGTGAAGGCCCTGAGGGCTGAAGGATACGTGGTTGTGAGCATAGAGCAGACAGAGCATTCCATCTCCCTCGGGGAGTTCCGACGCAGTTTTGGCAAGAAATATGCATTAGTATTCGGAAACGAGGTTGACGGAGTTTCTCAAGAGGTGGTGGATGCGTCGGATTTTGCAGTAGAGATTCCGCAATATGGCACAAAGCATTCACTCAACGTCAGCGTTTGCGCAGGAGTGGTGCTCTGGGAAGCAACAAAAGACAAACTTTAAAATTTATCTGATATGAAATTCTTGAAATTATTCATTCCCGCACTCACGCTCGCAGCGCTTTTCAGCGGATGCACCAAGGAGTACATCACCAATGAATACTACCAGGGCTCAAAGGTCTATGCCCGCGACTATACCGTCCGGCCCGGAGCCTGGGAGTACAACTACTCAGATGGTGGCGAAGTTGCCAGGGAAGACAACTATCTCTGGGCAGAATTCGACAATCCGGACATCACCCAGGAAGTCGTTGACAACGGCACCGTGCAGGCATTCATCTATACTCTGTATGATGTGGCCAACAATCTTGGCAGCTGGAATCCCCTCCCCTTCGTCTATCCTCTTCTGATTGAAGAAAAAGACGATTCAGGAAATGTGGTCAACAGCTTTATCGTTGCCGAGAACACCCGTTTCGAGTACAACGTTGGCAAGGTCACCTTCATCATTCAGGATCTGGACGGCATCAATCCTCTGGATATTGCCAACGAAATGTCCATCAAGGTCTGCGTCACGATTTAACTTTTTAAAGCTATAAGTGAAGGGTCCGAAATGCAGAAAAAATGCATTTCGGACCCTTCACTTATAG
>DGUE01000145.1:5241-5502 GCA_002393895.1 Bacteroidales bacterium UBA4318 | reverse complement strand
TCTCCATCGGCACCAGCCACGGCGCATACAAGTTCAAACCCGAACAGTGCACCCGCGACCCCAAGACCGGCCGTCTGGTTCCCCCGCCGCTTGCATTCAACGTCCTCCACGAGATTGAGAAGAAACTCCCCGGCTTCCCTATCGTGCTCCACGGATCCAGCTCCGTTCCCCAGGAGTATGTAGACATCATCAACGAGCACGGCGGAAAGCTTCCCGATGCAGTGGGTATACCCGAAGAGCAGCTCCGCGAGGCCTCCAAGA
>DGUE01000145.1:0-5141 GCA_002393895.1 Bacteroidales bacterium UBA4318 | reverse complement strand
ACAGCCGTCTTGCAATGACCGCCGCAATCCGCAAGGTATTCGATGAGAAACCCGGCGAATTCGACCCTCGCAAGTACCTCGGCCCCGCCCGCGACGAGATGAAGAAGCTCTACATGCACAAGATCATCAACGTTCTTGGCAGCAACGGAAAAGCCGAGTAAGCTAAGCTCCGTACAGTCTGTCGTCCGCGAAAGACCAGAAACAGTCGTCGCTGACGATCACATGATCCAGAAGCCCTACGCCAAACGCCGAACTGGCCTTGCGCAGGGCTTCTGTGCGTTTTATATCTTCGTGTGAAGGCTTTGGATCCCCGGAAGGATGGTTATGCACCAGTATGATGGAGCAAGCGCCTTTCTGCACGCAGGCCTTCATCACCATGCGGGTGTCTATGACCGTTGAATCCACCCCTCCTGAAGACAGTATCTGCTTGCATACCAGGCGGTTGTTCTTGTTCAGGAACAGCACCCAGAACTCCTCGTGCCCCATGCCCTTCATGGTTGGTATCATAATCTCGTAGACTCGGCGCGCCGTAGTAAGCGGCGTTTTGGAGACCCTGGCTTCCTCTTCCAGAAAGCGACGCCCCAGTTCGCAGGCAGCCATCACCGAGCAGGCCTTCTCCGTGCCTATGCCGGAAAGCGTCTTCATTTCCGCGCAACTCATTGAAAACAGGCGCACAAGACTCCCTTCAGCAAGGCTGAGCAGCCTGTTTGCCAGCTCCACCACACCTATTTCCCTGGTGCCGCTTCTCAGCAGCACCGCCAGCAGTTCCGCCTCGCCCAGGGCGGCGGCCCCCTTAGAGAGCATCTTCTCCCGAGGACGCTCGGTCTCACATATATCTTTCATCTTCATAGCGTCTGCAAGTAATGAAAAACCCCACTGGAATGCAAGGATTTAAACGTTTCAGCCGTTTAACTTATCATTGTTAATAACTTTGTGGAAAAAATTGTAAGAGAATGTAATAAAGTGGAAAAATTTTTCGTAACTTTGCGCCATTGCGTATACGAATTATGGTCACTTTTATCGGAGAATACACTTCCAAGATCGACGACAAGGGGAGAATGGTCTTCCCTGCGCCGCTCAAGGGTGTATTACCGCCGGGGAGCGACATGAGGTTTGTCATTAAGAAAGATCTTTTCGAGCCCTGCCTGCAGATGTACACCATGGAGGAATGGGAACACACCAGCGCAGAGGTAAAGAGCAAGCTCAACTTCTTCAACAAACAGCACGCAATATTCTGGAGGGAATATATGCGCGACCGCGACGTTGTGGAGCCCGACGCCAAACTCGGGCGTATCACCGTGTCGCGCAAACTTCTTGATGCCATAGGTGTAACCAAAGAAGTGGTTTTCTCCGGCAATGATTTCAAGATCGAGATCTGGGCCAAGGAAGAATTTGAGAAGCAGAGAATCCCGAACGAAGAATACATTGCCATTGCAGAAAGCCTTTCCGACAAATAGGAAGGAGAACTGCAATGAGCGTGTACCATAACCCTGTCCTGCTCCACGAGAGCGTTTCCGCACTGATAACGAATCCCGACGGCTGCTATGCAGACGCCACCTTCGGCGGCGGCGGCCACAGTGCAGAGATTCTCAGGAGGCTCAGCCCCGAAGGCCGGCTGATGGCTTTTGACCGCGACGCCGATGCAGCGGCAAACGCTCCGTCGGACAAACGTTTCACCCTGATACACAACAATTTCAGATTCATACACAACTACACCCTCCTGCGCTGTCCGGAGGGGCTCGACGGCATCCTGGCCGACCTGGGAGTGTCGTCGCACCAGTTCGATACGGCGGAAAGGGGGTTCTCTTTCCGCTATAGCGCCCCGCTCGATATGCGAATGAACGTGCAGGGCGACAAGACTGCAGCGGACATTGTCAATTCGTATACGCAAAACGAGTTGGAAAAGATCCTCAAAGTCTATGGAGAAGTGGAAAACGCAAGGAAAGTGGCCGAACTCATCGTAAAGGCCCGTTCCGCCGCTTCCATCCTCACCACCGACGACCTCGACAATGCCATTGCAGCAGCCCTGCCGTCTTTCGCCGAGCACAAATTCCTTGCGAAGGTCTACCAGGCCCTCCGCATTGAGGTGAATCAGGAAATGCGTGCGCTGGAGAAGTTCCTCTCCGGCGCCGCAGCTTCCCTGAAAAAGGGTGGAAGACTGGTAGTTATCACCTACCATTCCCTGGAAGACCGCATGGTGAAGAACTTCTTCCGCAGCGGCAATACGGAAGGGACGGTGGAAAAAGACATCTACGGACGCAGCAGCGCCCCGCTCAAGCCTCTGGGCGGAAAACCGGTGCTGCCCTCCGAAGAAGAGATTGCAGAAAACACCCGCGCCAGAAGCGCGAAACTCCGCATAGCGGAAAAGATATAGCACTATGGAACAGAAGCGAAAATGGAAAGTCTCCGACATCTGGGAGGGCTTGAAGAACGGATTCTCCGCAATCATTACGGGGAACCTGCTCCTGCGCCTCAACGCCGGAAAGTACTTCATCCACATCGCCTATACCTTCCTGCTATTCTGGATACTCATTTTCGAAAGCCTCATGGCAGAGAATGCCCTCAGCAAGGTTGAAAAGAACAAAGCCAGGATCAAGGAGATGGAAATAGTGTATGCAGACAAAACCTTCGAAGTAGCGTCGATGAGCAGGCGCAGCGAGGTTGAAAAACGCCTCCGTGCCATGGACTCCAAGGTGCAGGAACCCGAAAAACAGGCCATTACGATAGAATGAGCGACGACAAAGACATACGTCAGCTTCCGCAGCAGACAGAGAAGCCGAAGAGGGACAGGATAGGACTGGTCCTCTACATCTTCTATACCCTGCTGCTGGTAATATCCGCCCTCGTCCTTGTCAAACTGGTCTACTACCAGCTCATTTGGAAGCCTGAGCCCAAGATAGCCACAGCCCTCACCCCAAGCATTGTAAAACGCACGGTCGAGCCCGTCCGCGGGAACATCATCGACTGCAACGGCCGCCTGTTGGCCATGTCCTATCCCGTGTACGACATCCACATGGACTGCACGGTGATGAAGGCTGACTTTGCAAAGATTAAGAACAGGGACAAGGCCAAGATGAAGGAAGACGAGTGGCTGGGCAAGGCCCGCGATCTTGCAGAAGGCCTGTCCAAACTCCTTCCCGGAGTCAGCGCAGACAAGATGTACGGCCAAATAAAAGAAGGGCGCGCCAGCGGCAGGAAATACCTCAGTATCGCAAAGGGCGTGGACCGCAGCACCATGCTGAAAATCAAAGGGCTTCCCCTCTTCAAGGAAGGTGCAAACAAAGGCGGGATGATTGTGGAGAACCGCAACATCCGCAAGTACCCCTACGGGAAACTCGCCCGCCGCACCATAGGTTTCGTTCGCGACAATAAAGGCCTGCCCGAAGAGGAAATCAAGGGCAATCCCGGCCTCGAGGGGCGCTACGATGCCATACTCCATGGCAAAGACGGGCGCGAGTACCTCCGCCTGAGCGACCGCGGCCGCGTGCGCAACTACGACAGCAGCTATGTGCGCGCGATCGACGGACAGGATCTCCGCACCACCATCAACATAGATTACCAGGATGTGGCGGACAGGGCCCTCCACGAGCAGATAGATTCCATGACCACCCTCAACGGCGCATGCCTTGTGCTGATGGAGGTCAAGACCGGCGCTATCCGCGCGATGGTCAATCTCTCCCGCGACCCGCTCAGGGCCGGCAGCTTCGAGGAGATAACGAACTTCGCCATCGGACGCCGTTTCGAACCGGGTTCGGTATTCAAGACGGTGACCCTGCTGAGCGTCCTCTCGGACGGATACGTCAAGAGCCTGGACGAAACCATCCCCACCAATCACGGAATCGTGAAAGACACCAAGATGAAGCAGGACGTGCACATCGTGGATTGGGAGCGCGAGCACAAGACCAGGGAAATCAGCGTGCGGGACGGCTTCAAGATTTCCTCAAACTACGTATTCGGCACGCTGGCAGTGCAGAACTACGCCAAGAATCCCAGGCAGTATGTGGAGAAGGTGTACTCCTATGGCCTGGGCGACAGCTTCGACTTCGACCTGGAAGGCCTGCTTACCCCCAACATCCCCGACCCCAAGGACAAGAGGGTATGGTCCAACACCACTCTGGGCAACATGGGCTTCGGCTACGTTACCGAACTGACGCCCCTCCATATCCTGACCTTCTACAACGCAATCGCAAACAAGGGCAGGATGGTGAAACCATACCTCGTGGAAGACATAGAGAAGGCCGGCTCGGTGACCGACAGGCGCGGCCCCAGCGTGCTGAATGCATCCATCTGCAGCAAGGCCATCGCCGACACCATGACGCGCGCCCTTCTCTCCGTCACCGAAGAAGGAACGGCGAAACTCCTCAAGAAGGCCAGATGCACCGTTGCCGGCAAGACCGGCACATCCTTCGGCACTTTCCCCGGCGGAGGATACAACGATGCCTCGGGACGGAGGAAGTATCAGGGCACATTCGTGGGATACTTTCCGGCAGAAGATCCGCAGTACAGCGTGGTCTGCTCCGTATTCTCCGACCCCACCTACACGAACTACCGCTATCAGGGAGGCGGCATCCCGGCCGCAACCGTAAAGACCCTGGTAGACTATGTATATACCAACGATCCCAGGTTCAGGACTAAACTGCCAAGGAAATGAAACTAGAGAAGATCATAAAGAACACGGGTGCTACAATACTTCACGGCAGCGCCGGCACGGAAATCAGCTCCATCACGAGTGATTCCCGCAAGGCTTGCCCCGGAGCGCTCTTCATCGCAGTGAAAGGATGCAGCGCCGACGGCCACGCATACATAGAGGACGCCCTCGCAAAGGGCGCCGTGGCGGTTGTAGATGCCGACCGCAGGGGCCTTGCCCTCTGTGCAGACAACTTCTACGGCCACCCTTCCGGGAAACTCCAGCTTGTGGGCATCACCGGCACCAACGGCAAGACCACTACGGTCACCCTCCTCTACAATCTTTTCCGCGGGCTGGGATATGAATGCGGGCTGCTGTCCACCATTGCCAACTATGTGGGCACACGCCGCAGCGAGACCGCCAACACCACCGCCGACCCCATCACCATCAACTCCCTCATGGCGGAGATGGTGGAGGCCGGATGCCAGTACTGCTTCATGGAAGTCAGTTCCAT
>DGUE01000086.1 GCA_002393895.1 Bacteroidales bacterium UBA4318 | reverse complement strand
GGGAGGGTGCCCTTTAGGGAGGGGGGTGTCTTCGCGGTCATACCACTAACCGCAGAAGACCTAAGCGGCAGTACGCCGTTATTTTTGAGCAGGACAATGCCTTCGCGGGCAGCTTCCAGCGAGGTCTGGCGGTGTTCGGGGATGGCCGCGAAACCACGCTCCGAAGGGAGTTCAGGAATCGGATTCTCGAAAAGCCCCAGTTCAAATTTGGCCTTCAGGATCTTCCCGGCAGCCTCATCTATACGCTTCTCGGGAATACGTCCGCTGCGGACTCCGTCCAGCACCGACTCGAAATAGCCATCCCCCTGCATATGCATATCGATTCCTGACTCGACGGAGACCTTGAAAGCCTCGTCTTCGCTGGGCACCAGATGATGCATGCTGTGCAGGCGCTCGATATCCATCCAGTCGCTCACGATAAAACCGTCGAAACCTAGCTCATCGCGGAGCAAATCCTCTATCAGCCAGCGGTTTGCATGGCAAGGCACGCCGTTAAGCTCGTTATGCGCAGTCATGACAGTGGCAACCCCGGCCTCCTTCACAGCCACTACGAACGGAGGCAGATGCAGTTCCCGCATCTTGCGCTCACTCATGTCCATGGGAGATGCATTCAGACCGCCGAAAGGCTCGCCTCCGCCTATAAGATGCTTGGCACAGGCCATGACCTTACCTTCTGAATAGTTCCGGTTGCGGCCCTGGAGCCCCCATATCATGTATTTTCCCATCTGGCCAACCAGCCAGGGATCCTCTCCGAAGGTCTCCCCCATTCTGCCCCAGCGTGCGTCGCGGGCCACATCGAGGTTGGGAGAAAAAGTCCATACCATGGCGGTCTTGCGCATCTCGATGGCTGTTTGCGCACCGATTTCCTCCATAATCTCAGGATGGAAGGTAGACGCAAGGTTGATATTGCTGGGATACACCGTGCAACCGGCACGAAGGCCGTTGCCATGGATGGCATCTATGCCAAAAAGCAGAGGAATCCCAAGGCGGGATTCACTGGCAAGCACCTGAAGCTGATGAGCCTCCTCTCCGGTGAGAACATGCATGAAAGACCCCACCTTACCCTCGCGCACACGTTCGGCGAGATTGGGATTCCCCATATTCTCGTCGGAGGCATCTATATTCTTATAAGGTGACCCCTGATCCGGCGGCACGTAGCAGGGACCGACGTATTGGCACATCTGACCGATTTTTTCCTCGAGCGTCATCTCTTTGAGAAGAAGCCTCACACGCTTTTCCGGAGAAAGGGAAGCATCGTGCCAATCGCCTGAAGAGCAGGCGTTTGCAAGCACGATACAGGCTATCAAAAGGTATCTTTTCATTACAGCTGGATTTTCAGTTTTAAGCTATCGCTTATAGGAGTCCTGACCGCAGGCAGCTTGAGGGTATTTTCTTCCCAGGTCCAGTCTTTGGTCTTCACACCATTCACCAGAACCTTCCGGGGTTTGGAAGTGCAGCGGACCTCGAAGGCATAGTTACGGGCTTCGGGGATGCCTTTGTAGCTGCCCTTGACGGGATTCACGGTAATATCCGCGGTCTTTCCCTCCTGACTGCACTCGAAAAGCGTAGATGAAATGGCTCCGTTCTCATATTCATAACTCTCGCCGTCGTCTTCATACATGGTGAAGCTGCTGTCGCCGTGAGGGTATACTTTTATTATAAAGTCTGTCTGAGGTTTGCTGCCGATGAACTCCACTTCCGGCTGAGTGGGCACTATGGCGCCGTTGCGCACGAAGAACTGGCCCGCACGGTTGTAGGGGAGCTCGCGGGTAACCACCTCACCCTTGCTGTTCACGAGTTCATCCGTCCAGACATTGATCCACTCGCCTGCGGGGAGGTAAATATCGTTGCTATAGGCACTTACGCAGTACTGATGGCCAAACATATACTGCAGGGCCATGTCGTCGCAGTTGCGGTCGTCAGGGAATTCAAGAGGCATCGAACGCACCATGGGCATTCCGGTGAGGGCACCCTCCAGTGCGTTGGAATAGATGTAAGGAATGAACTGGTAGCGGAGGTTGACGTAGAACTTGTACATCTCCTTCTCCACCCCTGAATAATAGAATGGCTGCATCATGCTGAACCAGCTGTTCACCTGCACCCAGGGGAGGAAAATGCCAAAGTGAAGGCCCTGCATCTCCTGCTCGCGGGGAACGCTCATCACATCGCAGCTCAGGTTCATGAATCCGCTCATGCCAAGGTTGTGCTGGTCGTAAAGGGCGATCAGGCCGCCGCCATTATCGCCGCTATTGGCGGCAGTCCAGTGCTGGGTACCGGCCCATCCGCCGCAGTAATGATGCCAGCTGCGCTTGCCGGTATGCCTGCGGGTCATGGAGGCCACCTGCTTCACGAGAAGGACCTGGTTTAGGTTATGCATCTCCTTGTCGGTCAGGCCGTTATAGTATTTCCAGGAAGGGTGCTCGTCGATGGTGCGGGCGGGGTCAAGCTTGAATCCGTCCACTCCCATGTCCATGAAGTTGGTCAGGTGGTCCGGCCAGTGTTCCAGCCCGGACTGGGCACGTCCTTCGCGCTCGGCGATCAGGTCTTCTTCTATGATACTGTGGTCATATTCCTCGCATAGCCAGAGGCCGAGGTGAATGCCCATGCTCCTGAGCTTGCCCACGAACAGGCGGGGATAGAACTTTTTGGGCATCTTGTCCTGCAGCCAGTAGGGCTCGGGCGAGAACTTGTCGTAATTCCACCTCTTCTGGGTAGAAAAGTCGTAGCGTTTCTCCATCCACTGAGGCTCAAGCCAGAAGAGGTCCACAGGCACTCCCATCTGACGGAAATTGGCCGCATCGGAAAGGATAGCCCACTGGTCTTCACGCATATTCGGGCCGAATGCAAAGCCATAGGCCCACTTGGGAAGCACGTAGGTACGCCCGGTGATCTGTGTATAGAGGTCCAGCACGGATGGCATGTCGGTACCCAGCATCAGGTAGAAGTCTGCCACATCGGCAGTATTGTAGATATTGAAGCGTTCGGGATCGGTGTACCCTACATCGAAATGGCATTTGCGGGTGGTGTTGTTGAAGATTCCCCAACCGCGGGAGCTCATCATGAAGGGCATGGGGATCTCGGTATGCTGGTAGGCAGTCCACATCCTGAGCATCTCCCCGCGGTGCTGGATATGCTCGCGGGAGGTGCTGCCTCCACCGTAGAAGCGCTCGCCGTCCTCCATGCTGATGGAAATGATGCTGGAATGGTCGGGATCCCCAGCTTCAGCCGTGTCACGCTTATTCTTGCTGTTGGTATCGTCACCAATTATGCCGTCGTTCTTGGCAACCACAAGGCTGCCGAACTTGTCTATAACCGCTTCTGCAAGGGCTTTGACCTCGGGGCTGCCGGGCCTCCGGAAAAGGATATCCTTCACTATCACCTTGCCGGATGCATCTTTCAGGGTGACGGCACCGTTGGGAAGGGCTACGCTCAAAGTACCCTTGGCGGTCTTGAAACTGATAGTTTCGTTAAGACCTGTGGTATGGACTTTCACCTCCCCCCAGTCGGTTTTCACCACCCCATAACGGTTGAGCAGGGCCTCCGGGAAACTGTCCTGAGTGGAAACACTGATACGGAAGATATCATCCTTACAGAACTCCACGGCCATAGTGAGGCCATTATCGAGTTTGATCTTATGCACGGGCTTTGCCGTGAGCGACACTGCGGCAAATGCAGCTGAAACCAGAATCAAAAAGAGTCTTTTCATTATTTCTATTACCTATCTTCGGGTTTGATGTCAGTTCCTTTGGATTTACGCATTACCGACACTATGCTCCGCCTGTTGACCCGTATCTTCCCGCTTGTGAACTGAGGGAGATTGTAGGACATAAGCAGGTCCCTGTAGTACTTTACAGGATTCTTCTGCGGAAGCAGGAATGCCTTGGATGAATTTCCGTCTGCGTCTATATGCGAGAAGTATAGTTTCGTGTAGAGTTTGTCGTCGCGCCGGCTGCTGAACACCAGCCAGCGGCTGTTTCCGCTCCAGGTGTGGAAACTGTCCACACTGTCGGAATTAAGCCCGTCCATAGGCCTCGCCTCCCCCGTCTGCAGGTCCAGGATCCAGAGGTCGGCATCCTGATGCCAGATGGAGAAATTGCCGTATTTATGAAGGGTGAAACACAGATACCGGCCGTCCGGCGAAACCCTCGGGAAGGATACGCTTTTGCCCAGTGCGGGAGCGTCGAATACCGTTTCCAAGGCATCTCCGAATGTGCCCGTGCCGGCATCAAAGGCGATACGTTTGAGCGCGTAACGCACTTCATTGTATTTTCTTGGCATCTCCACGGCATCGGCCGAGCAGAAATACAGGTACTTTCCGTCCGGCGAAAAAGCCGGGAAGGTTTCGAAGGCGTCCTTAGCCTTTGTGAGCGGCGACCAGCTGATGCTGTGGGTTTCGGTGTTGTAGATTACGATATCCGAAGCCTCGTCATAAACCTCGATGCGGTCATCCCCATGATTATAGAACGACTGGAAGGTCTTGTTGGTAGAAAAGGCTATCAGCTTTCCCTCCGGATGCCAATATGGATAGACGAGGGCGCTGATGGTGGAATCTGTCTTGGTGTTGAGTTTTTCCACCTGATTTTCATCCACCAGCATCGTGCCGCCGAAAGCGGCCCGGGCATGAAAGACGAAGCGGTCCGGGTTCCTCTCGGGGAAAGTATGGCAGTTCAGGCAGTTGCCTCCGCTGAGGTTGTTGTCTACAAAGGTATCTTCACGGTAGTTCTGCACATTGCGTTCATAGAGGCCCAGTCTGTCCCAGCCCTGATACCCCGGAGGGATCAGGCGGTAGGACACATAAGGGTCCATGGCATCGCGGGAGACATAGATCCTGAAAGGTCTGGTTTCTATCCACTCCCCACTTCGCAGCACGCAGATGCGGCATTCCAGGGTGTCTGAACGCATCAGGGCGCTCCACTGCCTGCGGCCGAAACGGAAAAGCCCCTTCCTGGCCTTCAGCACCGTGCCATTCACATCCAGGATCGCCTTCTGCGCATCTCCGGTATAGGAAAAGTTCAGGGGAGCAATATTGAAGGGAATCGTAACTTCCTTGTAGTCAGGCCATATAGGCGCTTCTTCGCCGGAAGCCGTTCTCTGCGCCGGCAGGGAAGAACAGGAGCACAAGGCAAGAAGCAGCAAGGTGAAGACGGGATATCTCATGCTAGTAAATGGCTGTTTTATCATCGGTCGCGGCCGCATCGTCGTTAACCATCATATCCTCGTAGAGGAAATAATGCCAGTATGTACCCTTGAACCCCTGAGGAGCCTTGCCTCCGCTTCTTAGGCTGGCATTCTGGAATTCACGCATCCTGGAAATTATCTGAGGCTGCACTCCGTGAGAGAGGCACCAGCCAAGATCCATGTGGCGGAATTCATCCTCACGGGCGAGATTCTGTTGATAGTCGGAGAAGAATGCAAGAGCCTCCTGGGCGCATACAGGCAGCTCAGGGAGGCCCTCAGAGCCATAGAACTCCTCTATGAACTTGGCCACGTTGACTATATCTTTGCTGAGCAGCAGGTATGCCAGCCCATATTCCATGGCCGCCTGGTTAGATGGATTGGTGCGCAGGATTGCATATAGCGCATGCATGGGATAGAGGGGACTCGCAAAGCCCTGGACATCGGGGAAATCGCGCCTGCCGCTCTCTATGTCTGCATCGGAAAAACTTCGTTCGGCAGCCCATTTTCTATAGTGAAGGCTCTTCTCCAGAAGGGTAAGGTATTTGTCTGCTACTTTCTGATTCCCCCTCATCAGTTCTATGTCCGTCTGCATTTTGAGCAGGGTCGGATTGTAGCCGCAAGATGAAAAGAGCAGATTGTAGGATATGTTCTGGGCCGAAGCATAATTGCCCATGCGATACATAACAAAAGGGAGGGCCCTGTTGGTGCTCTTATCCTGAGGAACGAAAACCAGATCGTACTCGCGGTTGTGCCTGTGTTTCATCAGGTCCCGCATAAGGGTCCCCTGACAGGATTTGGCAAGATAGTACCAGTTGGCGGTAACAGGGTATTCAAGCCTCTCACCTGCCGCTTTTTCCAAAGCCTCCCACTGCCCTCGCACAGCGTAGTACTCGTATTTACACATATTGAAAGCCCCGTCTTCTCCCTGTTTTGCAAAAAGCTTCCATGCAAATGGCAAGGCGCACAGCGCAAGCAGCCCGGAAAACAGAATGGCTGCCTTATCCTTCAGGAACCTTCCGGCCAGGCCGGAGAGAAGCAGCGCAAGCGGGATAAGAATCCAGAAAATGATATGGAAACCGGGCATAGCCTCGGAAACATCGTAGAAAAACACCGGGGACAGGGTGTGACCGAAAGTGGGGACCAGATTCAAGCACAAGGCCGCCTCCCCCGTGAGAAGGGCAGCAGCAACGGGAACCAGCCCCTCCCATCTGCCTCTGACCAGGGAAAGCGCAAGAGCGCAGGCAGCAAACAGGAAGGCTCCGCTGCCGGCCAGCAGGAACAACGCCACCGGGATTAGTATGCCGCAAAGCACCTTCCGCCTGCTTCGCTCCCATATTGCCAATCCCCCGGATGCAAACAGGCACGCCGCCACGACATCAAAATGAAGGCGGTAATCCGCAAGGGAGGCCAGAAGGAAAAGAAGGGGCGCCACTATCAGCGGCAACTGCTTCCTGTGCAGCCAGGCCAGGGCGCAGAGGCATGCAAGCGTAATCAGCAGTGCCGCAACCGGGGAATAGAAGAACTGCACCAGAAAACGCCCGACAACCGCGCTTGCTCCCCCGGGCTGGAAAAGCGTATCTGAGATGTAATCCCAATCGAACAAAAACAACTGTTGTTGTTCGCGATAAGATAATATATAAGGTAAATCGCTTATCATCCAGCCCCAAAGTTACCAAATTATTTTTGCTTTTTTGTCCGCTTGCTATTAAATTTGTAGGAAGTATGAATCTACGCCAAACTCTTCTTTTATCCTTTGCAGCAATTCTCCTGCTGTCCCCCACGGCCGTAGCCAGGGACTGGCTCGCCACTGATTTCGGTGCCAAAGCCGACGGCATCACCTTGAACACCAGTGCTTTGCAGGCCGCCATCGACCATATCTCCGCTCGCGGCGGCGGGCGTCTCATCCTCTCCGGAGGGGATTTTCTCTGCGGCTCGATTTATCTCAAGTCCGGAGTGGACCTCCACATCAGCGCAGGTGCAAGGCTTCTGGGCTCCCCCAACCCCTGGGATTACGTGCGGGATCCCGTTGCCCGCTGGACGGCCCTGCTTTTGGCAGTGGACCAGCACGACATCGCCCTCACCGGATCCGGCACCGTGGACTGCCAGGGCTTCGAGGTGGGCACCAAGATAGTGGAATACGTGCACAAGGGCATAGTGGAAGACAAACTCGGCCTGGACCGCGTCAGCGCGGAGATACGTCCGGAGAACATCCACTTCTTCCGCTGCAACGGGGTCACGGTGCAAGATGTTTCCATCAACAACCCCGCATCCTGGAACCAGCAGTACGACCAGTGCCGTAATCTCCTGATAGAGAGGGTGAAGGTGGATTCCAAATGCTATTGGAACAACGACGGGCTGGACGTGGTGGACTGCTCTGACGTGGTCATCCGCAACTGTGACTTCGACGCATCCGACGACGTGTTCTGCTTCAAGAGCCACGTTCCGAATGGCGTCAGCGACAATGTGCTGGTGGAGAACTGCCGCGGCCGCTCCAGCGCCAATGGCATCAAGTTCGGCACCGTCACCCGGGGCACCTTCCGCAACTTCACCTTCCGCAATATCGAAATCTACGACACCTACCGCTCTGCCATAACCATCGCCAGCGTGGACGGTGCAACCATCGAGAATATCACCGTGGACGGCCTGCGCAGCATCAATACCGGCAATCCCATCTTCCTCCGCACCGGAAACCGCCGCGAGGGAGAAGCCCCCTGCATGCGCAATATCATCATCAGGAATATGTATGCCGAGGTTCCCTTCGGCAAGCCGGACGCCGGCTATATGTATGAAGGGCCCGTGGAGGACCTCCCCCGCAATATCTGCCCCAGCGGCATCCAGGGCATCCCCGACATACGCATAGAGAATGTCCTTCTGGAGAATGTGGAAATCCACTACCCCGGCAAGGCCGATCCCGAATATGCTTTCTGCGGCAGTTCAAAGGCTGAGCTCGAGGCCATTCCGGAACTCGAGAAAAGCTATCCGGAATACTCCAACTGGAAAGAGCTTCCCGCATGGGGCTTCTATATCCGCCACGCCGACAACGTCACCTTCAAGAACGTCAAGCTGGTGGTGGAAGATGAGGACTACCGCCCCGCAGTTGTTGCCGACGATGTTAACGGGCTGGACCTCAAGGGTCTGACGGTGGTTCAGAAGAGCGCACCCAAGGGCAAAAAACAGACCGTATTCAACAAAGTGAGAATCTACAAACTAAAATAAGACAAGATGAAGGTTTTTAAAAGAATTGCTTTGATCCTCATGGCCGCCTCCATTTCAATCATGGCGGGCGCGAAGGATTATCTTGCCACCGATTTTGGAGCGAAAGCGGATGGTGAGACCCTCAACACAGCCCCGCTGCAGGCTGCCATCGACTACATCTCCACCCATGGAGGCGGACGCCTCATCCTCAAGGGTGGCGATTTCGTTTCCGGCACCATCTACATCAAGAACGATGTCACCCTCCACATCGAAGAGGGCGCGCGCCTGCTGGGTTCCCTCAACCCCTGGGACTATGTGCGTGATCCCGATGCGAACTGGACCTCTTTCGTCTTCAGCATCAAGCAGAAGAACGTAGGCATCACCGGAAAGGGCGAGATCAACTGCCGCGGATTCCTGGTTGCCACCAAGGGAGTAGATTATTGCCATCTCGGCCTGATTGACGACCCCCTCAAACTGGATCGCCTGCAGGAAGCCAAGCGCCCCGAAAACCTCCACTTCTACAAGTGCGAGAACATCACCGTCACCGGCATCACCCTGCGTGATCCCGCATCCTGGAACCAGCAGTACGACAAGTGCCGCAACATCTATGTGGACGGCCTCAAAGTGGACGCCAAATCCTACTGGAACAACGACGGCATCGACATCGTGGACTGCTCCGACGTAGTTATCCGCAACTGCGACTTCGACGCGGCAGACGATGTCTATTGCTTCAAGAGCCACAGCAAGGACGGTCTCTCCGAGAACATCCTCGTTGAGAACTGCCGCGGCCGTTCGAGCGCCAACGGCATCAAGTTCGGCACTTACACCCTCGGAAAGTTCAAGCACTTCCGCTTCAAGAACATCTACATCTACGACACCTACCGCTCCGCCATCACCATCGCGACCGTTGACGGCGCGCAGATAGAGGACATCGAGATCGACGGCGTGAAGAGCATCCATACCGGCAACCCCATCTTCATCCGCACCGGTTCCCGCCGCCCCGGCGACAATCCTTACATGAAGGATATAGTCATCAAGAACGTGTACGCAGAAGTTCCTTTCGACAAACCCGATGCAGGCTACATGTATGAGGGCCCCGTGGAGGATCTCCCCCGTAACGTCTGCCCCAGCGGCATCCAGGGCATCCCCGGCATGCCTATACAGAACATCACCCTCGAGAATATCGAGATTGTGTATCCCGGCAAGGCCGATAAGGATTACGCATACCGCGGCTGCACCAAGGCCGAACTCGAGGCCATTCCCGAACTGGAAAAGAGCTATCCCGAGTTCTCCAACTGGAAGGAACTCCCCGCATGGGGTTTCTATATCCGTCATGCCGAGGGCGTCACCTTCAAGAACGTGAAGGTCAGCGTGGCAGGCGAGGACTATCGTCCTGCAATCGTCGCCGACGATGTGATCGGGCTCAATTTCCAGGGAGTCAAGATCGACCAGCCCTCTGCCGACAAGAAAAAGAAGCAGATCGTCACCAACAACGTCAAGAAATTCAAGAACAAGAAATAATGAAAAAGATCATAGCAATAGCGGCAGCCGCTCTTATCACTCTCAGCGGATTTGCACAGGGCAAGGAATATCTTGCTTCGTATTTCGGAATCAAGAGCAACGGTATCATCGATAATACCACCAGTATCCAGAAGGCTATCGACTACATCGCCGAGCATGGCGGCGGCACCCTCACCTTCTCCGTGGGGCGTTACGTTACCGGTGCTGTTTATCTCAAGAGCAACGTAAACATCCGCCTGGATGCCGCGGCCGACATCATCGGCGTAGACAATATCTATGGCTACAAGGGCGAGAAGGCCATTTTCAATGCCGTCGGCGTTGAGAACGTGAGGATTTTCGCCACCCGCGGAAACGGCGTCATCGACGGCCGTGCAGACCTGGTGATGAAGAGCTACAACGACCAGAAGGCCAAGGGCTACATTACCGATGCCACCCCTGTTCCTACCCTCCTTTACTTCAAGGATTGCAAGAACATCAAACTCGTGAAGTTCCTGTATCGCAATCCTGCCACCCCCGGCAAGTTCTATGAAGCCGTGAACAGCGATGTCAAGGTTGATGGTTGCTTCACCGATACCCGCGACTAAATGAAAAGAGTCATTATACTTGCAGCGCTGCTCCTGGCGGCGCTGCAATTGTCTGGCGCAGAATGGCAGGCAAAGTGGATCTCGCGGGCGTATTCCCCATGCGCTGCAAATACCTGGATAGCTTTCCAAAAGAAGGTCGAACTGGGCAGCGTGCCGGCCGAGCTTCCCGCAAAGATCGCCGCCGACAGCAAATACTGGCTCTGGGTCAACGGCGAGATGGTAGTGGTGGAAGGCGGACTCAAGCGAGGCCCCGCTCCGGGCGACGGCTACTATGACACAGTGGACATCGCCCCCTACCTGAAGTCCGGTGAGAACGTAATTTCGGTGCTTGTATGGTACTTCGGCCGAAACGGCTTCAGCCATATGGGCAGCGGCAACTGCGCCCTTCTCTTCGAAGCTATTGGCGGAGGAGTAAAGATACTTTCGGATTCCAGCTGGGATGCCTGCGTCCACTTCGCTTACGGCACTGCATCGGGCAAAGCGCCAAATTACCGCCTGAGCGAAAGCAACGTGCGCTATGATGCCCGCAAGTTCAACCCCGATTGGTTCAAGGGCGTGTCCAAAAAGATGGGCAGCGCTTTCGAAATCGCCATCGAGCCTGGCCGTCCGCCTTTCGGCAAGCTGGTTCCCCGCCCGATTCCCCTTTGGAAGGATTATGGGCTGCGCGACTATGCTGAGGTCCGCCGCAGCGGCGACACCCTTATATGCCATCTCCCCTACAATGCCCAGTTCTCGCCCTATATGGAGCTTGAAGCCCCTGCCGGCAAAACTGTGCTGATGGTTACCGACCACGATGCCGTGGGCACGGAGAAGTGCCTTCACGGCGAGTACATCACCAAGGGCGGAAAACAGGCTTACGAGCATCTGCCATGGCTGAACGGCGAATACATGTACTACATTGTTCCTGAGGGAGTCACCATCAGCAAAGTGCAATTCCGCGAGACAGGCTACGACACTGCCTTTTCCGGCTATTTCCGTTGCGACGATCCCCTGCTGAACGAGTTCTGGCAGAAGGCACAGCGCACTCTTTACATCTGCATGCGCGACACATGGATGGACTGTCCAGACCGCGAGCGTGCACAGTGGATTGGCGACGAGGTCCACGAGATGATGGAGGCGTTCTACGCCCTGAGCCCGTCTTCGTGGGATCTTGCCCGCAAGGGCTTCATCGAGTTCGCCAGATGGGCTGCCCCGGATGGCGGTCTTTACGCCCCTGTTCCATGCTCCAACTGGTTCAGGGAGCTTGCACAGCAGAGCCTTGCGGCGGTCGGCTGGTTCGGCTTCCGGGACTACTGGTTCTACAGCGGGGACAATTCCTTCATAGACGAAGTATACCCTACCCTGAAGAGATATCTGCACCAGACCTGGCAGGTGGACGACAACGACCTGCCTGTAGAGCGCACCAACGGCTGGAACTGGGCCGATGCAGGAAGGGATATCGACAAGACGGCCATACTTCCCTCCTGGTACTGCCTGGCCCTCAGGGGTGAGCAGGCCTTTGCCGGAGAGAATGGGGATATCGACACTGCCGGAGCCGATGAAAGCGCTATCGACAGGCTCAAGGAGTCTTTCAACCGCTTCTTCTGGACTGGCAACTGCTACAAGACCACGGGTTATGATGGCCCGGCGGATGACCGTGCACAGGCACTGGCTGTAGTTGCCGGACTGGCAGGCCCCGAGAAATACGATGCCATAATGAAGGTTCTCGACGAACGCCGTGAGGCAGAGACCTACTTCATGCGCTACATCATTGATGCATACTTCATCATGGGTCATCCGGAGAAGGCTCTGCAGAGGCTTCGCGAGTATATCCCCCAGGTCATGAAGGATGACTACAGCACGCTTTGGGAGCATCGTGGGCACAATGGCACAAGCAACCACGCCTGGACTGGCCACGGTATCATCCATATGAGCCAGCGTCTGGCAGGAATCGAGCCTCTCAAGCCTGGTTTCAGGGAGTTTTCGGTGCGTCCGCAGATGGCTTCGCTGAAGCATATCGAGTGCGGCGTGGAAACTGCCTATGGCATGATAGAGGTGGTGCTGGACCGCAAGGGACGCCGCATCAACGCCGTAATCAGCGTTCCTGAAGGCACTGCGGCAGTCATCACCGACTACCGCGGCCGCCAGCTTCGCCTCTCCCCCGGCCAGCACAAAGTAGTTCTTTAATACGGAGGTCTGCCAGGCACTGCCCTGGCGGACGTGTCCACCCCCGGACACGGGCAGGGGGAGGGGCCCATCGCAGATGGGAGGGGCCGGAGTGAACGAAGTGAACGGAGTTCCGCCAGGGGCAGTGCTTGGCAGACTGATTATCAAATAATTATGCAAAATCGTCTGGTGAGTTTTCACCAGACGATTTTATGTAAGTGACTGAAAACCAGCTAATACAGAACGACAGGGCCGATGAGGCCGGCGGGCTTCAGCGGGGTGTTGCGGCGAAGTACGAAGCGCTGGGCATTGCGATTCTCGGTGAGAGTCTGCATATAGTTACTCATAAGAGTCGTAACCTTCACCTCTATGGAGTTGTCACCCGCCTTGAGAAGGCCTGTGACATCCAGCACTGCGTCACCATACCAATGCAGGCAGGCAGGCTTGCCATTGATGGTGACTTCGGCGATGTAGCCGACCTTGCCCAGATTCAGATACCTTGGCAGGGAACCCGCAGGGATGTTCACATTGGCGGTGTAGGTCGCAACCCCCATGAAGTTCTTGTAGGCATCGGTATCCTTCAGGTCAACAAGCTCTGCCATAGTGGTCCCGGGCACATCCGGAACCTCCGGATTCACGAAACTGACAGCCCAGTTCTTCAGTTCCAGGCCTTCCGTCTTCACCGGCAGAGGCTTGTACTCGGGAGCCTTTCCGCCCATCTTGTCGAACATGAAGACAAAACTCTCGGACGGGCCGAAATCGAAGTGGACCTTGCCGTCGGCTGGGACTCTCAGAGTATAGCGCTTGCCTGTTGC
>DGUE01000176.1 GCA_002393895.1 Bacteroidales bacterium UBA4318 | reverse complement strand
TGCAACTTCGACTGCATCTACTGCGAATGCGGATGGAATAAAGACGGGAAAACCGATAAAGTAATCCCTTCTGCGGCAGACGTGCGCTCTGCCTTGGAAGACAAGTTGCAGGAGTGCCTGCTTGCGGGCACGCCCATCGATTCCATTACTTTTTCCGGAGACGGGGAACCTACACTGAACCCGGAGTTCCCGCGTATTGTCCGTGATACTATCGCACTTCGTGATGCTTTCTACCCTTCTGCCAAAGTGTCGGTGCTCAGCAATGCTACCCGTATAAACCGTGAGGAAGTATTTGAGGCTCTGCGACTTGTAGATAACCCTATACTGAAACTGGACGCTCCGACAGCGGAACTTGCAGCAAAGATCAATCACCCCGTCGGGAAATATGATGTAGAAGAGATTGTTGCCGGGATGATGAGGTTTGAGGGTGATTTCGTGATGCAGACAATGTTCCTGCGCAGCGAGGACTTCGACAGTTCGTCGCCCGAGGTTCTGAATCCATGGATGGATATAGTGCGCAGGGTGCATCCCAGGGAGTTGATGGTGTACACCATAGACAGGCCGACCCCCGCAAGCGGCCTGCAAAAGTTTACAGAGGCTGAAATGAGGGCACTTGTGCGGCCTCTTATTGAAGAAGGATATATAATACAAATTAAAGGATAATTATGAACCAGACAGAAATCTTGAAAAAATGCTTCTCTTTTATGGATCTGACTACCCTCAAGACTGAGGATACACCCGCATCCGTAAAGAAACTTGTCGATAAGGTTACCCTCCTCCAGAAGGAGTATCCCGCCTATCCGCTGCCTGCTTCGGTTTGCGTCTATCCCAACCTCGCAAATGTGGTTCGTGAGAACAGGCCCTCTGCGGAGCTTCATGTTACGGCTGTGTCCAGTTGCTTCCCTTCTGCCCAGAGTTTTCTGGAGGTTAAGGTGCGCGAGTGCGAACTTGCCGTGGAGAACGGAGCAGACGAGATAGATATCGTATTGGCTCTCAATAAGTTCCTCGCAGGCGATGAGGCCGGTGCACTGGAAGAGATTGTAGCCATGAAGAAGGCCATCGACGCCGCTGGAGCAAAGCTTGGCCGCAAAGTGGTTCTCAAGGTCATCCTCGAGACCGGTCTGCTCCAGACTCGTGAACTCATCTACAAGGCATCGATGCTCGCAATGAAGGCCGGTGCAGATTTCATTAAGACTTCCACCGGAAAGGTGGCTGTGAACGCTACCCCCGAGGCTGCCCGCATCATGTGCGAGGCTATCCGCGATTTCTATAAGGAAACCGGGCGGAAAGTTGGTTTCAAGGCCGCTGGCGGAATCTCAACTGCAGAGGATGCTCTTGTTTATTACAATATAGGTCTCGAGGTGTTGGGCGAAGAGTGGCTGAACAAAGACTTTTTCCGTTTCGGCGTCAGCAGGGTAGGCAACTCCCTCATGAGCGCCATCGAAGGCAAGGAAATCAAGTTCTTCTAGGCATTTAGCCTGACTGAAACAGTAATACAGTGATTTTTCCGCATTTGCGTTATTCGCGAATGCGGAATTTTTTTTCTGTATTACATGGCCCTGGAATATCGCTTTGGACAAATAAACGTTTACAAACCTTTTAAACCGATAGCGTCCCTTACCTTTGCCATCGAGAAAAACGAAATGGTATGAACGCTTTCAGGAAATATCTGTCTGTAACGCTTTGCGCAGCCGTATTCTGCTCGTGCGATACTTCTGTACATACCGAGTATCCGGACTCTCCGGGAGAAGTGTATGTGGAACATGGGATGATGGTGCTCGGCAGGCAGCTCGAGGACCCATATTCGGTCAGTAACATCACGAAGGCCCTGGAATCCCTTTATCCGACAAAGGCCGGGTCTGTAAATGTAAGCGCAACAGACCTGTATGTCCGCTTCCTGCCTTCGGGTGAAGCCCAGTATGAGAGATTGCAGGCGATGGGCGTAGAGATG
This sequence comes from Bacteroidales bacterium UBA4318, assembly GCA_002393895.1. The sequence goes on along the minus strand of DGUE01000176.1, from coordinate 2,865 downwards.
CTTGATCACCCCCTGGATTATGAAATAGTGAGGGAAGGGGATTATTACCACGATCCCGAAATCCCTGAAGGAAACATAACCTGGCAATATGCGGTGGTACACCCTGATTTCCCTTTCCCCTCGGACATCAGCTACGAAATCCTGGACCGCTGCCATATTACAGAACATGAGGTGTTCACCCGCTCGGGCGGAGATGGCATAGACTGGGATGCCGTGGAGAGGGAGTCTTTCCGCCTGACGGGAAATGCCGCAATGCTGGAGGATGCGCCGCGCTCCAAGGCGGGTGCGGCAAATCCATCCGGAAGGATTACCCTGGTAGATGAAATGAATCCTTCTGCCCCGGAAGGAGTTAAAGGAGTGCGTGTTGCCTGTAATGTGTTTGTTAAGATAGGGGAGGCGTATACGGATGAGGATGGATATTACGAGATAAAGAAGAGTTTTTCCACTAAACCCAGATACTGGCTAGTGTTCAAGAACAAGAAAGGTTTCGGCATAGGGCTTAACCTGATTCTGGTCGGAGGCTCAAGTTCCACTATGGGAAAGCAGTCCCAGGAGGGATACAGCATGGAAGTGAGCCGCGAGAGCGACCGCAGTCTCTTTGCCCGCTGCGTGGTGAACAATGCCGTGTGGGACTATTTTGGGCGTTGCAAGACATCTTCCGGCACCATAAAGGCCCCTCCATCCAATCTCCGTCTGTGGATATTCCAGCAGCTTGGCGTGAGCAGCACAGTGATGATGCAGCACGGGGCAGGCGTAGACAATACTCTGATAAAGAAATACCTCGGGGATTGGGCTCCGGTTGTGAAGTGGTTCCTTCCGGATATTACACTGGGATTCAAGGGAGAGCTGGACTATGCTTCGATGTATGCCACAACTGTGCATGAACTCTCACACGCAAGCCACTTCCAACAGGTAGATAAGGAATGGTGGGATAAACTGATAGAATTCAACCTGACCGGATATGTTACTTCCGGTCTGATGACATACGGCACCGGAGGAGAGGAGTATGCCGGCTATTGTGAGGTTGCTGAGATGTGGGCATACTACCTTTCCTCTAAATTTTTCAGAATGCGCTATCCGGGAACGTCTGCAATGTTCGGGACCTCTTATTGGTTCTTCCCGCAGGTGTTGTACTATCTGGATGAGAAAGGGCTGGACTATTTTAAAATTTTCCAGGCGCTGGTGCCTGCCGTCACGGACAGGGACAAACTCAGGGATAAGCTTCTGACGCTTTATCCGGAATTCAAGACAAATATACTGTTGGCATTTAATCGTTATCTGTAATTATGAAACGCTTTTTCTTTACTTTTTTGTGTTGTGTGATGCAGCTCGCCCTGGCGGGCTGCCTCACCTCTTTGAGCGCATCGGCGCAGGAACTATCCTTTTCTACAAACATCGTCGACTTTGCGAGCACCGGAACTGCAAATCTGGAGGCATCGTACGGCTTTACCCGGCACTGGAGCCTAAGCGCCGGCATGAAGTATGATGCTGGGGGAGATATGCGCCAGCAGGTCTATTCTCTGGGCGGCCGCTACTGGCCTTGGCATATTTACTCCGGATGGTGGCTCAGCGGCAAGATGCAGTACCAGGAATTCAATGAAGCAGAGAGAATTACTAAAGAAACATCCGAAGGCGACCGCTACGGAGCCGGCATCGCAGGGGGCTATTCCCGCATGCTCGGCCGTCACTTCAACCTCGATTTGGGCCTTGGCCTCTGGACAGGCTACACCCGCTATGTCACTTACGCCTGCCCCACCTGCGGCCGCATCATCGGCTCAGGAAAAGGCATTTTTGTTCTGCCCAACGACATAACTTTGGGGGTGAGTTATATATTTTAGAGCAGGGGTTTCAGTATTGAAAAAAATTACTATCTTTGCAGTCCCCAAGAGCGGGGCAAAGAAACTGCGGGAGTGGCGAAATGGTAGACGCGCTAGTTTCAGGAGCTAGTGTCTGGTGAAGACGTGTCAGTTCGACTCTGATCTCCCGCACAAGAGATGGCCTTCAAGTCATCTCTTTTTTTTGTATATATTCTTATGGATTTTCCAAATGATTCGGAAAGAAGTTGGGATATGAGTCATCACTTCGATTCAACGGTGTAGATTATGGATATTTATTGCGCTCATAGGGGCGTCCCGCCCCTGGCCGCGCGGCCACCCCTGGAGCGTGTCTAACATGCAGGCTTATATTCCTTTGTGTATTCGGCGTCTCGTTTTATAACGGAGAACATTCTGTGAACGAGCTTTGCTCGAAGCACATTTAGGATACACATAATGTGCTTACCTTCTTTGAGTTTGCGTTCGTAGTAGTCCTTATATTCCCCGGCTTTCATGCGTGTTGCCACGTTCACTGCGCTCATGTGTAGTAGAGCCTTCATGGTTTGATTTGCTCGTTTGGATATTTTGGCCTTTGACCGAACTGACGTTCCGGAGTCGTACTTGTATGGCGTGAGTCCGGCGAAGCTGCAGAACTGCCGTGCGTTCTGGAAGCGTGTGAAGCCACCGGTGACGGCAATCATATTGATGGCGATGCGCTCCCCAACGCCGTCGATGCTTACAAGAAGATCCTTTTGGCGAGTCAATACCGGGTCAGCTTCAATAAGCGCTTCTATCTCGGCATCAATAGCTGCGATCTGCTCGTCAATGGATTTGATGACCTTCTTCCATCGGCTGTTCTTGTGTTTGAAGTCGCCAGGAGCCATATACTTCTTCTGGTCAGTGAGTTGAGACTGATATCTTTTCCTGTCGATAAGAAGGAACTCGCGGTCTGCAAGGAGGCTCTTCATTGAGACCAGTGCCGCATCAGGGATAGCGTAGCGTTCGGCCTTATCACTGTACCTGAAAGCATATTCGGCGATTCTGGCCGCGT
>DGUE01000060.1 GCA_002393895.1 Bacteroidales bacterium UBA4318 | reverse complement strand
GCCTGGCGGGCTTCCTCGTCGAGGGCCGTGCCGTCTTCGGCGCTGCCTTCAAACACGGTCGCATAGAGAAGCTCGGGATTGATGCCGTAGACCTCGGTGAGCAGTTCCCATGCCCAGTCGATCGCCTCTGTCTTGAAGTAATCGCCGAAGCTCCAGTTGCCGAGCATCTCGAACATTGTGTGGTGATATGTATCGTGGCCTACTTCTTCGAGGTCGTTGTGCTTGCCGCTCACGCGGAGGCACTTCTGGCTGTCGGCCGCACGCTTCATCTTGGGAGTGGAGTTGCCGAGGAAGATGTCTTTGAACTGGTTCATGCCGGCGTTCGTGAACATCAGGGTCGGGTCGTTCTTCACCACCATCGGAGCGGAGGGGACGACGCTATGCCCCTTCGACTCGAAAAAGTCTAGAAATTTCTGACGTATTTCCTTGGAAGTCATCATAATAAAAAGCAGTATCTAAAGTACAATCCTACAAAGATACTGCTTTTTTTCGATATGTGCTCAGATGTCTATTTCACTTCTATCTCCTGCACTGTTTCTTCGCTGCTGCCGTCGTCGTAAACTATCACGGCCTTGATGACATGCCGGCCTGCGGTGCCGAGTATCACGGAAGGCTCACTCACGGGAACTCCGTCGTAATGCCAGGTCACGCTCTGGGGCTTGGTGCCTGCGGCCGCATCCTCGAAGCAGAGCACGAAGTTGCTTCCTACAGCATAACTTCCCTTTCCGGGATTGGCGATAACCTTGATGCCCATGTTGCTGAAATTTGCCTGTCTGGCGGAAACGCTGGCGTTTATGATGAAGTTGTAGCCGCTGTCAAACCAGTTGCTGCCACCAGTGGTGCAGTAGCCGCTGCGGATCATGCCGCCACCTTCGACCCCCGTGAAATCATCCACAGCCATCCAGTATTGGGCATCGATGTCTTGTACGGCACATCCGATATATATGTCGGTATTCTCCGGGATGGTGAGCCCGGCGTCGCTCACGTCTACGCTGTTGATGCTCTTGAACTTGGGATCCTCCACCTTCCGGGTCAGGACCCTCTCCGTGCCGAAGTCCACGAAAGCATCCACCTGCTTGGCAGAGTTCCCGAATATCAGGAAATTGATCTTGCTTATCTGCGAGCCGACATGGCCTTCAAGCTCCGCTGCAGTGAATTTGACGGCGATTGTGGCAGAGTACGGCGGGTTTCCTTCATTGAAGCCCAGGGCCTTGCCGCTGGGTTCGCTGCATTTTTGCAGGTTGGAGGGAATAAGCTCGGAATAATCATACATCACGGCATCCAGCCTGGCCGTGCTTCTGGAAATCGTAACCTGCTTTGTGACAGTGCAGTACATATCCAGCACAAAGTTTACGGTAAAGTCCACACCCGCATCGAAGGGGATGCTCACCTCGTATGATCCGTCCTTGTCGGTGACTGCAGAATACCCGGATACGCGGAGCAGGTCCCTCTGGCTTATCACGCGGCGCCCGCTGAGGGCCTGTACTCCGGAAGAGCTGTTGGATGCCACTTCCACCTGCACACCCTTCAGGGGATTACCCTTACTGTCCGTCACCGTTCCCGCCAGCACCTTGGATGTGGGCAGGGACAGGTTCAGGGTCACCTGGCTGTCGGCATATGCGATATCCGAAAGTGCATAACCGGTGGGAAGGCCAGCCCAGTCCACGCCCTCGAAGCGGACGGAATTCGTGGTGCCCGGATACACCAGGTCGTTGAAATCATAGTATCCGTTATTGGGGACCTCCAGGTAATAGCAGGGATGGACGGCGTAATTGTTGATGCTGTTCGTCCCCCACAAGCTGGCGGCAGTCTTGCCAGAGACAAGATTTCCGGACTGGTCCACATGGTAGACGAGCATGCCGGTCGGTGGCAGCTGGCCGCTCCTGGCAATTATCTGGGAATCCCAGCCGGTGCCATCCCTCACCTCATACAGGAAGAATTCTCCGTCGACCGAAGTCGGGGTGAAGTAACCCACGTTTTCGTATACGGGACGCAGGGTCTTGGGGCCTGCCGTATTCCATTCAACGAGTTCTCCCCAGTCGAGCATCTTCCTCTCCATGGAACTCAGGTACGGAGGAGTGCGCCCTGCATTGTTGTAGGAACCGCTGCACATCAGCGAGAAACTGTATACATCATTGGCGCTGCCGTTATCCTCGTAGTCTACGTCGTAGAAGTCCGGCAGACCAAGCACGTGGCCGAATTCGTGGCAGAATGTGCCAATGCCGGCCATGTTGTTCCCGGTGCTGCCTTTGTATTCGGAGGTGCAGGCATACGAGCCGAGATACACCCCGTTCAGCTGTGTGCCGCCGACAGACCAGGCATGCGGCCAGATGGTGTCCTCGCCGCCGCCCTCCGCTTCGTTGTGTCCGGCGTAAAAGAAAAAGATATTGTCTACTATGCCGTCGTGGTCGTTATCGTAGTTGGAGAAGTCGCACAGCCCCTGGGAACTGGCGATGCGGCAGGCTTCAATCAAAGCTTCGCGGGGAGCCTTGTCGTCGCCATTATCCTTGTTGCCGCCATACTCCGCATATCCCTTGGTAAGGGTTACGGGGCCAATCACATCATAAGTGGGATTGAACTTCTTCGAAGAGTTTTCGTAATAATAATCATAAACCGAACCTGTGCCTCCGTTGTCTGAATAGCCCTTTTGGTTGAGCATGCGGTGGAACGCATTCTGGGCATCCGGCACCGAGAAAGGAAGGTCGGAGAATTCTATCAGCATCACTATGAAACGCTTGTCTCCTATGCTGAGAGAGTTCTTCTGGGGCGCACTCACAAGCCCCTTTGCTGATCTGCGCGCAGCGCGCAGACCCGAGGAACTGCGCACGGGCATCTGTGCAGGACGGTAGAAGCCGTCCTTGTCTCTTGCTACCACCTGGCCATTGCAGGTGGTGTAATGGTAGAATTCATCGCCATGGATGCGGATAGATATGACCGATCCGTCCGGCTGGCGATACTGTATGGTTCCAGGATAGGCGGGCACCGCATATGAAAGGATGCCGGACATCAGGAAAAGAGCAAAGAGAGATGCTAAAACCTTTTTCATAGTCATTATCATTTAGGAACCACGAAGCAAATAGTGCCGCCGGCCACCATCCAGACCTTTTCAGCGCTGGTCTTGAAGACGCTGGCGGTGTACTGGCTATTGTAGGGAAGCGCGTCCGTATAAGACTGGTAGATGTCCAGGGACACATTGTCCCCCACGTTCATTTCTGTAGGCAAACCCTTAACTATCAGAAAATTGCCGCTGGCAGGGCTGATGAGGCGGAAGGCGCCGTTCGTGCCCTTGATGCGGGAATACTGGTCCTTCAGCGGTTCATAGGCTATGGACGCATCCGCTCCGTCATAATTGAAGATGCCGAAGGAGTCGTTGCCGTACTCGACGGGTTTCAACTCTATTTCCGTCTTCAGCGTGATTACGCCGAGATTGACCTCCAGGTAGCCGCTGCGGCTGCTTTCCGAAAGGTTGAGCACCTTGGCAGCGATGGAGACTTCGGTTTCGGTATCTGCAAGACCGGTCATGGGGGATACGGAGAACCAGTCGGCAGCCGTGCCATCGGCGTTGCAGCACTTTACACTCCAGACGGAAGGCAGCTTCCACTTCTGAACTACCGGGGCAGTGCTTGCGAATTCAAGCTTTCCCTCGGGGAACATGATTCCAAGCGTGAGCTGGGTTATCTTTGCCTCCTGCTTGAGTGAACCCGCAGTTACGGTGAGGGTTTCCGAGCGGTTCTGTTCGGTCATATTGTCTTCCAGATGCACGACGATGTTGATTGCATCCCCGTTGCCTTCCTTGCGTTCGGTGATCTTTGCCCAACTGCCTTCAGCGAGGCTGGACTCGAACTCCCCGTCGCACACGACCTTGAAAACAATGTCGTGGGCGAATCCGGACTCCGAAGTCTTGGAAGACGGATTGATGGTAAGAACTGTGGGTTCCGGTTCCTTTTCAGGCCCCTTAGGCCCGCAGGATACCGCTGAAATTGCCAATATCGGCAGTAATGACAGGAACAGATAACTCGGTTTCATTGTTTTTTAAGATAAAAGAGGCCGGCCAAAAAGACCGGCCTCTTTGGGTAGAGTCGATAAATAATACTAGCGTTTGTACTTCACACCACCATTATAACCATCTTCCGGAGCAAGGCCGGAATCTCCTACAGACATGGTGTAGAAGGCGTTCTCCATGAGGAGGGTATCATCGTCAACTGCAGAGAACACCAGCGGGGCATAGCCTGTTGCGGCCTTCATGGAGGCGTTGTTCAAACCTGCGATAAGTACGGTACCGTGGTGATAATCCGCGCCAACAGCCACGGAAATGGTCTTCTTGTCATTGTCGATAGCTGCCTCTACGTAATAGTTGTCGGGATAGCCATCCTTCGCATGCTTGGAGTAGTAGTAAGGCTCGAGGTGCTGGATAAAGCAAGAATTTTCTTTATCGGCAGGGTTCTGGATAATGGTGATCACATTGTCGTATTCATCGCCATATGCAGCGGATACAACGTGTCCGGCATAAACTCCAGGAACTTTTGCCCAGAAGGGGATGTCGGGAACGTCAACTTTCTTTGTTTCCGAGAAAGCGGAGCCGGCGGTGCATGCTACAACGGCCTTGATGAAATAGGTCTTGTTTGCAGCAACAGTGGCAATGGCGTTCACGGTTCCATCAGCAGGATTTGCAATAGGAGTAAACTTGCTGGTGGCGAAGGTGGAGTCCGTGCTGGAGATAACACCAACGGAAAGGGAATCCAGAGTGGGATCGAGGTTATTGATGGTCACAGACACGACTGCTGTGCCGTTGACGGCATCGCAAACGATGTTGTCTGCGAGAGTGATCGTAGGGAGGGTGACCTTCACGGGGGTGAAACCGCTTTCCACTTCAGCCTTGCTGGGGGCTTCCTTGTTGCAGGCGAGCATCAGAGAAGCGGCAGCAATCAAAGCAATGGATTTGATTATATTCTTCATAATAATTCTCCTTTAATAATATTACTCGAACTTCTCTTCAGGACCGGAGACCCACTCGTTCTGCTCATCCTCGGTGATGTAGACGTTGTTCTGCAGTTCCCTCAGAGGAATCTGGAAGTTCCAGCTCTTTGCGTGTGCAGGGAAGTCGTACTGACCCTGAGTAGCGTGGTTGGTGCCTTCGTACTTGCGGACAACATCGATAGCATTACGACGAAGATCGAAATACTCGAAGCCTTCGCCCCAGAGCTCTATGCGGCGCTGGAGGAGAACCTCTGCGAGGTCTGCAGTCTTGTTCCATGAAGGATCACGCTTTGCCATGAGGGCAGGGAGAGCGGTGCAGGTGGCACCGGAACGGACCTCAGCCTCAGCCTTGATGAGATACATCTCGGCGTTACGCATGAAGGTGTAGTCCTGCAGGTAGTCTGCGTTGGTGCCGAACTTGCGGTTGGCATAAGGAAGCTGAGCACCTGCACGGGTTGCGCTGGGATCTCCGGCAGGGCCATTGAACAGGCTCTTGCGATAGTCGGAAACAGCCATGGCATTGTAAAGCCTTACGTCGATGCAATGCACACTCTGTCCTACACCGCCGTAACCGTAGTTACCGTTACCCATGTGGGAGAAGAAGGATGCGAAGGTGGTCTGGGTCTCAGCGGTGTGGTTGAAGCCCCACATTACCTCGTTGTCCTCGATTTCCATGAAACCGGCATGCAGACGGGCATTGTCCATGAGGTCGAAGCCCTCCATAGCCTCGTCAGCGGCTGCGATAGCCTTATCCCACTGCTGGGTGAGCAGATAGTAACGGGCGGCGAAGCCCTGGGCAACCTGATAGTTGACCTCGTTCTTGGTTTCGCGGGTGTAGCCCTTCAGCAGAGGAAGTGCAAGGGCGATATTCCTCTCGATTTCGTCGCAGACGACCTTGAGGGTGTTACGTCCTGCAACAGCTTCCACTTCTTCAGTGCTCTTGCCATCACGCACAGCGTAGATGATAGGAACGCCGGGAGCGTCTGCGTTGAAGGTGGCGGAAGGATAGTTGCCGACTGCGGTATCCTGGAACAGCTGCATGACATAGTAGTAGCTGAACACACGGAGAGCGTAGGCCTGTCCGAGATAACCCCTAAGGATAGGATTCGTAGGATCTTCAGCGCCAAAGAAGTCGATGACCTCGTTGCACTTCTTGATCATGGTATAGTAGAAGTTCCAGAGCTGATAAGGACGGACCCACTGCTCTGCGCCATAGTCGTGGTTGATATCGTAGGTACCCCAGTTCCAGGAACCGTTGATGGCGATATCCTGACCCATCATGTCTACGGTGTAAACAACTCCGAGGTGACCGAAGTCCTGGTGACCGCCGCCACCGGTGTCATACTGGACCATCCAGGAATAGAAACCGTTCACATAGGAGGAGAGGAAACTAGGATCCTGCTCGACAAGTTCAGCTGCATCGGAGCCAGTGAGGGTTCCGGTGTTCTGAACATCGAAGAATTCCTTGTTGCAAGCAGTCAGGCTAAGAATGGCTGCGGCAAATAATGCAATATATTTTTTCATAATCGTACCTCCTTAATTAAAATGTTACGCTGACACCGGCAGATACAGTGCGGAGAGCAGAGTAGGTGTTGCCGTTGGCTCCGGAGAAGGACTTACGAACGTCCATACCCTTGCGCTTGGAGAGATACCAGACATTGTCGCCGGTCACATAGACGCGGACACCCGAGATGGGGAGTTTGCCGACAACAGCTGAAGGGAGAGTGTAGCCGAGGGTGATGTTCCTGAGGCTGATGTAGGAAGACTTGATGAGGAAACGGGTAGAAATTTCGCTCGCGGTCTGCTCGCTCATCTGCACGCGGGGAACATCGGTATCGGTGTTCTGGAAGGTCCACCTGTTGAAGATGTCCTTGTGCCAGTTGTTACCGGCACGGCCGGCATTCATGAGGCCCTGATACACAGTGTCGAGGGTGTAACCGCCGATCTGGTATGCGAAGTTGGCGCTGAAGTCGAATCCCTTGAAACGGATAGCGGTGTTGAAACCACCATAGAGGTCAGGAATAGGAGTCTTGCCGGTCTTCACGCGGGTACCGTCGCTGGGTGCGTATACGGTAGGATTCTCCTCATCGGGCTCGCCGGTGGAGAGGCCGGTTTCTTTGTCGGTCTTATACTTGTTGTAGAGAGCGTGTCCGTTGGTAGGATCCACACCTGCATACTCATACAGATAGTAGCTGTAGAGAGGCTGGCCGACCTCACGGAAGAAGTTACCCACCTGCTTACCATATTCAGGATAGTCGGAAGGGAGCTTCGTGATCTTGTTCTTGTAGTGGGTTCCGTTCACACCTACGGTCCAGACAAAGTCGCGCTTGTGGATGATGTCGTGGCTGATTTCGAACTCGAAACCGGCATTCATCATATCCATATCGTTCACGAGCTGGCTGGAAGGAGTACCCTGGGACGGAGGAAGAGGACGATAGTAGATCATGTCCTTGGTCTCCTTGACGAAGTACTCGACATTGATGTTGGTGCGGTTGTTGAACCTGCCTTCGAAACCAACGTTGAAGTTGTTGCTCTTCTCCCAGGTAACCTCAGGAGCGGCACGGAAGGTCTGGGTCAGGGAAGCGGCACCGTCTACACGGTCGATGCGGTAGAGGTTCTCATAAACGCGGGACATACCGATGTTGTCGTTACCCTGGGTACCATAGCTGGCCTTGATCTTGAATGCATCGATAAAGCCGACGTTCTGGAGGAAGCTCTCCTGCTTGACATTCCATGCGGCACCGACTGCCCAGAAGTCGCCCCAGCGCTTGTCCGGTGCAAAACGGGAAGAACCGTCCATACGGTAGGAAGCGGAGAGGAAGTACTTGTTGGCGAAGTTGTATTCGACGCGGCCGAAGTAGCCCTCGAGGGCGTATTCGCCGCTGGAGGAGGTCAGGTTCTGATAGTTGACAGCATTTGCAAAATCCGGAACGCTCTTGTTAACGAACTTGGTCATATGACCATCGATAGTGTAGCTATTGTCGGTCTTGATTTCGTGACCGAGGAGGAAGTTGATGCTGTTGTCTCCGAAGGTAGGGCTCCAGGTGAGGAGCTGGTTGGCGTTGAGTGCGGTGTAGCGCTGCATCGTATGATATGCACGGCCTTCCACTGCGAGGGCGTCACCACCGTTAGGAGTGTAGAAGACGATATCCTTGCTGTTGAACACATCGTAAGCAACATTTGCGGAGAACACGAGGTCCTTGGCGAGGTTGATGTTCACATAACCACGGGAAGAAAGGTTGTCCGTAATATAGCTGTTGATGGAATCGATAGCCTGGCCGTAAGGGTTGGAGGTTGCTCCATAGGCACGGCCGGTGTCACCCCAGTCGTAAAGGATCTTTCCGAAAGCATCGTACTGCTTGTTGCCGTTGGCATCGTAGAGATAGATCGGATAGATAGGGGCGATCTGCTGTGCGAACATGAAGAAGTTGGAGTAGTTGTTGTCTTCGCTGTCCACATAGCGGGTCTGGTTGGTATTTGCGTAAGAGACATTCAGACCGGCCTTGATGAACTTATTGATGGTCTGGTCTACCTTTGCGCGGAGGGAAATACGCTTGAAACCGGAGCACATGACATAACCGTCATCGTTCAGCAGCGAAGCGGAGAAGTAGCCCTGGGTCTTGTCGGAACCGCCGGAAACTGCAACATTGTATTCCTGACGGCCGCCCTTGCGGAAGAGGTCTTCGTTCCAGTTGTCGGTCCACTTGAGCTGCTTTGCGCTGGCATTCAGCTTACCGGTTGCAGGGTCGATGATCTCGGTATCGCTAACGTTCTTATACACGTTGTAAGGGCCAAGGTAACCTGCCAGCATGTTTGCGGAAGCGTTGATACCAGCCTGTGCGAGATCGAGCACGCCATTGTAGTAGGATGCGTTGCGGATGGCTTCCCAAGTCATTTCGTAGTACTCACCGGGATCGGTGATGGTCTCGTATGCGGGAACCGCACGGGAGTTGACACCGAACTTGGCATCGAAGGTGATGCTAACCTTTCCGGCAGTGCCGCGCTTGGTGGTGATCATGATGACACCGTTGGAACCACGTGCACCATACATCGAGTTGGCGGCTGCATCCTTCAGGACGGTGATGGACTCGATATCCTGGGAAGGAATGGAGTTCAGACCACCCTCGTAAGGCACACCGTCGACGACGATGAGCGGAGAAGTGCTGGCGCTGACCGAACCGAAGCCACGGATCTGGATGCTTGCACCTGCACCAGGGGTGCCGGAGGAGCTGGCAATCTGCAGACCTGCGACCTCACCCTCGAGACCTTTCGAGATGTTGGTCACCTGCATCTTCTTCAGTTTCTCGCCACCCAGCTGGGTTGCGGAACCGGTGAAGGATGACTTCTTGGTGGTACCGTAGGCGACAACAATGGTCTCTTCGAGAACCGTGGTGTCTTCGCTCAATACCACGTTAATGACAGCCTTGCCTGCAACGGCCACCTTCTTGGTTTCGAAACCAACGGAGGAGAATACAAGCGTGGCATTTGCGGGGGCGTTGATGCTGTAGGCACCGTCATTCCCCGTGATAGTACCCTTTGTGGTACCGTCAATCACTACACCCGCGGCAGGGATAGGATCACCATTCTCGTCGCTGACGATACCGGTGACCGTGACGTTCTGGGCATTTGCAACAAACGCAGAGAACACTGCTACGGCTGTAAGAAGAAAGAGCTTAAATTTTCTCATAAGCCATTTTTTAAATTAAACAATAAACTATAACTAACTATACTAGTCTTCATAGTCATGAGTCGTCACGCTTACGCGTGCGGGTACATTAAACCAATTTGAGTTGGCAATTTCGGAAAAATAAATTATAATTCCAAACTTTTGAAAAAAGCGCCTAAATAATGCCAGACGTGGTTTTGCCCCAAAAAACAAGGCTCAAGCACGTCTAACGCATAATAATGGTTATTAATCGTAACCAAACACACCCGTTTTGGTTAATAATTATAACTTAAAAAATAATTAAAAAATTTAAAAAACTCCCTCTAACGCGTGCGCGGGAGCCTCAATTTAATAAAAATCAGTCCAGAATCACCAGAGCAGGAGCAGGATGATTGAAACGAAGGGAGACCACATCCGAAACAGCGCGATTGAGCGTGCCGCGGAACCAGAAATCGAAACTCACCCCATCGGTGGGCCACTGCAGACCGGTAGAAGCGATGCGCAGTTCATTGTCATCCGAGAAAAAGGAAATCTTGCGCCCCTCTCCCACATGGAGCTCGCAGCTGTCGCACACGGCAAAAGCAGTATTGTAGTCGGAAACCATCTCCACGCGGACACCACGCTCGGATAGGCGGTGCTCCCGCTCCCAGAACATCAGGTAGGAAAGATTCCCAAGAGCATGGGCCTCACTTCTTCCGGTTGCCCCAAGTATATGGATATCAGACACTTGCGGATGATTATGCAGCAGCCACAAAAAGGCTTTGTTAAGGTCATTGTATTCCTGCTCCCCAAAGCGGACTATCCTGTCGGCGAAACGCCTTCGGGCCGCCGGGGTGGCGGTATCCATATCGCCTATGATCACATCCGGCTCCAGCCCCATACGGAGCAAGCCCCGCAGACCGCTTCCAGCATCACAGCAAAGCACTATGTCCGCCGATTCTACAAGATATCTGGGGTATTCCATCCTGGGGAACTCCCCATTTGCAACTATTGCAGCGGTCATTGCTGAGCTCCTCCCACCAGGTCGAGAATCTCGGCCGTAATCTTCTGCTGGCGGCCCTTGTTGTATTCGAGGGTCAGCTCGCCCAGCAGCTCCTCCGCATTATCCGACGCCGCCTGCATAGCAAGAGTACGCGCCGCATGCTCCGCCGCAATCGAATCCAGCAGCACCGTATGCACCCTCAGCCGCATCACCTGCGGCAGGAGCGTCGCGAGAATTTCCTCCCGGGATGGTTCGAGGATATATTCGCTGTCAGGGGCAGACGGATGGGCTATACCCTCCTCAAGCCGGCCTGACGGCCCCTCCCAGCGGAGCTGGGCCCCTCCCACTTCATCCGTGGGCGGATAGGGCGTCCGGAGGGTATAGCCCATCCGCTGCCCTCCACCGAACGGCAGGTAGGTTTCGACCTGCACCTTCTGCGAAGCGGTGCTGACGAAATGATTGTATACCAGCAAAATGCGGCTGAAACGCCCGGAATTGAAAGCGTCGATAAGCTCCTGCGCGAACGCCGCAGACTTTTCGAAAGAATTACGCCCCACAAGATCCGCATGATCCTCCGGCGCAAACCCCGCCTTCCGCATCGCCTCAGCCATCTTCCGCCCCACCGAAATCACCTCAACCTCTCCCCCTCCCGCACGGATCTCCTTCACTACATCCTGCACCTTGTGGATCACGTTGATATTGAACGCCCCACACAGCGACGAATTACTCGCCACCGCCACTATTCCCACCCTCTGATTCCCCTCTCCGTACGCCGAGGCGTTGGTAGATGTGCTGGCGGGAGCGGGGGCCTGCGGAAAAGCAATGCAGGTACTGCTGGCCCCTTGTGGGTCGCAGACCTGCCCTTTGCTTTTCGCGGTGGGTTCCGCCAGCACGCGCGAAAGCATGCCAGCCAACGCCTCGGTGTACGGCCTCACGCCCTCCGCAGCCTGCTGCGCCTTCCTCAACTTGGCAGACGCAACCAACTTCATCGCCGAAGTAATCTTCAGCGTACTGCGCACCGACGCAATGTGATCCTTAACCTCCCGAAGCGAAGCCATATTCCCTAAGCGTTAATCTGCGAAACAACCTCCGCCGCAACCTTTGTCAGCACTGCCTCCACACCCTCATCTATCTTGCCAGAAGAAAGAGTCTCCAGCACCTCAGCATGCGAAGCTCTCATCCTATCCAGGAAAAGCCCCTCGAACTCGGAGACCTTGTCCAGAGCGATATCCGCCATGAGCGCATGCGTGCCACAGTAAAGAACGGCCACCTGCTCGCCCACAGGCATGGGCGAATACTGAGGCTGGATCAGAAGCTGGTTATTCTTACGGCCCTTATCCAGAGTCTGGGCAGTCACCTTGTCCATATCGGAACTGAACTTGCTGAACGCCTCAAGCTCATTATACTGCGCCTGGTCTATCTTCAAAGTACCCGCAACCTTCTTCATGCTCTTCACCTGCGCCGAACCACCCACGCGGGAAACCGAAATACCCACATTGATTGCCGGACGGAAACCCTGGTTGAACAGGGAACTCTCGAGGTAGATCTGGCCGTCGGTGATGGAAATCACGTTGGTGGGGATATAGGCCGATACGT
>DGUE01000114.1:3657-28258 GCA_002393895.1 Bacteroidales bacterium UBA4318 | reverse complement strand
GCCGGACGATATGCTTCCTTGTCGACCTCACAGAGGGCGCGTGCAATACCGAGACGGATGGCTTCGGCCTGGCCTTTGGTGCCACCGCCGACGACGTTAACCTTAACGTCGAACTTGCCTTCGGTTTCAGTTACTGCAAACGGCTGGTTGACGATGTAACGGAGATCGTCCTGAGGGAAGAAGCTTTCCACGGGGCGGTCGTTGATGGTTACATTGCCAGCACCTGCTGAGAGATAAACGCGAGCTACAGCTGCTTTACGTCTTCCAAGGGCGTGTGTCTGTTCCATTTGCGACTTTTAAATTTCGTTCAACTTGATAGTTTTGGGGTTCTGCGCCTGGTGCGGATGCTCGGGACCTGCGTAAACGTGCAGGTTGTGGAGGATCTTTTCACCAAGACGGGTCTTGGGGAGCATACCCCTGACTGCTCTCTCTACAAGCCTTTCGGGATGGTTCGAAGCGAGGATCTCCTTGGGAGTGGTGAACCTCTGTCCGCCCGGATAACCCGTGTAACGGGTGTAAACGCGGTCGGTCATCTTTTTGCCGCTGAGGGCGACTTTCCCGGCGTTGACGACGATGACATTGTCACCGCAGTCCACGTTGGGAGTGAAGCCGGCTTTGGTCTTGCCGCGGAGGACAAGAGCAACCCTGGAGGCCAGACGACCAAGAGCGATATCCGTCGCGTCAATGACAACCCACTGCTTGTCTACAGTTGCTTTGTTAAGCGAGACTGTCTTGTAACTTAGTGTGTCCACTGTCTTGATCTTTAATAGTTATACTTAAAAAAATTGCGATCCCTTAAAAATAAGGGGCCGCAAAGTTAGAAAAATATTTGATAAAATCAAAATACCGCCTACACCATCAGGAAGTTGGCCTGTATGAATGCATTCACGGCAACCGCCGCAAAGATCAGGAAAATGAGGGTGGCGACGATGATTCCTATTACCTTGACGCGCTTGAACCAGGTCTGGCTATTCCAGCCTATGGTCTGGAACATGCTCCAGAAACCGTGGCAGAGGTGGAACCAGACGGCCACGAACCAAAGCAGATACAGGCCGGTGAGCCACCAGGGGCCGAAGGTGGTAGTGAGCAGCGTGTAGGGATTCTCCGCCTCGTTACCCATAAATTCCTGAAGCTGCATATGGGCCCAGAAGTCCGTAAGATGGAGACCGAGGGCACCGAGGATGATGATTCCGAGCACGAACATATTGCGGGCGCTCCAGCTGTCGGTGGCAGCCTTGCTTGCAACCTCATAACGCTTTACACCGCCGCGGGCCTTCATATTCTGCCAGGTGAGCCAGCAACCGTATGCAATGTGCACGAAGAAACCGAGGGCGAGCACCGGCACCATGATGGTGACGATGGGCAGGGCCATGAAGTCGCATCCCTTCTGGAAGAGGCCGTCGGGCGCTCCGAACTTGCCGGTGAAGGTGTCGATCACCGAGAAGAAGTTAATGGTTCCGTGCAGGAGCAGGAAGATGATAAGGAAAGCGCCGCTGATGGACTGTATGAATTTCTTTCCGATGGATGAATTGAAAATAAACATCTGATTGTGTACTTTTGGTCTGCAAATATAAGTCATTTCTTGCAAGTTTGCGAATTTTCCGATATTTTTGTTTCCCGCAAACAAACAATAAAGCTAATGTACAAAAGAGTTCTCCTTAAACTCAGCGGCGAGAGCCTTGGCGGCCCTGCCGGCAAAGGCCTCGACGAAGCGAGCCTTTCCAAATTTGCAAAAGAGATAGCTGCGGCAGTCTCCGCCGGATACCAGATAGCCATAGTGAACGGAGGAGGAAATTTTTTCCGCGGCATCCAGGGCATTGGCAAAGGCTACGACCGGGTGACCGGAGACCGCATGGGAATGCTTGCCACAGTTATAAATTCACTCGCCCTGTGCAGCGCTCTGCGTTCCGAAGGCATCAAGGCAGAAGTGTTTACCGCCACACAGATGGCCCCGCTCGCCCAGCTTTACACCCGCGACAATGCTGTCGAGTTGATGGAAAAGGGTGGCGTGGCGCTGATATCTGGAGGAACCGGCAACCCCTATTTCTCCACCGACTCCGGAGCCGCCCTGCGCGCTCTTGAGATTGGCGCCGATGCAGTGCTGAAGGGCACCCGCGTGGACGGAGTTTACACCGCCGATCCCGAGAAGGATCCGACCGCCGTCAAGTACGACGAACTCACCTTCCAGGAGGCCCTTACCAAGCACCTGAAAGTGATGGACCAGACGGCATTCGCCCTCTGCGAGCAGGGGCCCGTGCCCATCGTGGTGTTCGACATCAACACCCCGGGTGGCCTTCTCCGGGTGCTCCAGGGCGAAAAGATCGGCACTGTAGTGCATGCATAACTCATGCATAACTGTCATTCCGAGCGAAGCGAAGGAATCTAACTGAATAAAACAACAAAAGATATGTTAACCGACAGAGCAAAAGAAATCCTGAACGGCGCTGAAGAAAAAATGCAGGAAGCCGTTCTCTTCCTTGAAGAAGACCTCAAGACCTACCGCGTAGGTAAGGCCAGCCCCGCCATCTTCAACGGCGTGACTGTCAGCTATTACGGCACCCCCACCCCGCTGATGCAGGTTGCATCCGTCACCACTCCTGACGCCCGCACCCTCGCAATACAGCCCTGGGAGCGCAACATGATCCCCGTAATCGAGAAGGCCATCCTGGATGCCAACCTCGGATTCACTCCCCAGAACAATGGCGAAATCATCCGCTGCGTGGTGCCCGCCCTCACCGAGGAGCGCCGCAAGGACCTTGTGAAGAAGGCCAAGGCTGCCGGAGAATCCGCCAAGGTAGTGGTGCGCAACGCCCGCCGCGACGCCATGGAACTCCTCAAGAAAGCCCAGAAGAACGAGGGCATGAGCGAGGATACCGAGAAGGAAGGCGAAGGCGAGGTGCAGAAAGTCACCGACAAGTTCGTGAAGAACGTCGATGATATCGTCGCCGCAAAGGAAAAGGAAATACTTACAGTGTAGCGAGGCGCTGCGCGAAGGCCTCCCGGTCGGCTTCTTCCACGAACGTGGCCCGCACCGGCACGGCAAACAGGCGCTTGCGTATTTCTAATGGGACATCTTTACAGTCGAGGACGCGTGCAGCGTCCTTTTCTGTTGTAAGGAGGGCAGCGGTAGGATGCTCCCGCACAGCCACATCTATCTGACGGATGTCTCCCCTGCTGAAAGCATGATGGTCCGGGAATTTCACGGCCTCTACTATCTTATATGTGTCGCTCAGGTGCGCGCGCAGCCCTCTGTCGTCGGCAATGCCGCTGAAAAGGATCACGGTCTTGGAGTAATTGTAGCGGGGATCGGCCTCGTCCGGCCACACGGGAACCGGGACATCATATTCTACAGTTGTGAAGTAAAGCGGCTGATCATCGCGGAGTTTCAGCCGGCTCCGCCACTCTTCACGCTCCTCCGCTTCCATCTCGTGAGGGCACTTTGTGACTATCACCATGTCCGCATCCTTGATTCTGGAAGGAAGGTCCCTAAGGCGGCCGAAGGGCAGCAGACGGTCCTTGTCCAGGGGACGGAGGGAATTCACCAGCACTATGTTCAGGCTGGCGTGGAGTTTCTTATACTGGAACGCATCGTCCAGAACTATGATGCCGGCGCCGTCCGAGACCAGCTTCTGGCAACCCTCCACCCGGTTCCTGTCCACCGCTACCGTCACGTCCGGGAATTTGCGCTTGATCTGCAGGGGCTCATCGCCCGCGAATGCGGCCGTGCTGTCGGCCTGAACCGTCTGGAAGCCCTTGCTCTTGCGCTTGTATCCGCGCGAAAGCACGGCCAGACCTCCGCGGCCGGCCTCCTGCAACATGCGGAGAATCATCTCGGTATGGGGAGTCTTTCCCGTCCCTCCGACGGTGATATTGCCCACGCAGATGGTAGGCACTTCGGCTCCGGGGGCTTTCCGCCAGGCCTTGGCGGCGCGGCTAAGAATCAGGCGTTGTATCAGCATAACGCTCGCAAATATAATCAAGAATCCCGAAAAGTTCACCAGGATCCAGGGTTGTGACCATCTTCATGCGCGTTTCCTTGAACTCCGGAAGGCCCTTGAAGTAGCAGGACAGGTGCCTGCGCATCTCGTAGATTCCGCGGGGCTCGCCCTTATAGTGCAGGGACAGCTCCAGCTGGCGCTTGGCGAGGGCGACCTTTTCAGCAACCGACAGCGGCGGAAGTTCCTCCCCGGTGGCGAGATAATGCTTTATCTCCCGGAAGAGCCAGGGATGCCCGAAGGTGGCGCGGCCTACCATTATTCCGTCCACCCCATAGCGGTCGAAAGCCTCTTTAGCCTTCTGGGGGGTGGTGATGTCGCCGTTGCCGATGATGGGAATATGCATGCGGGGATTGTTCTTAACTTCGCCTATCAGCGTCCAGTCGGCCTCCCCCTTGTACATCTGGCAGCGGGTGCGTCCGTGTATGGTAAGCGCCTGGATTCCAACATCTTGCAGGCGCTC
Organism: Bacteroidales bacterium UBA4318; assembly: GCA_002393895.1. The sequence continues at coordinate 23,800 of DGUE01000114.1, read as the reverse complement.
GGCAAGCTCCACGATAATCTTGCTGTCATTATCCCAGCCGAGGCGCGTCTTCACGGTCACGGGCTTGCCCACGGCCTCCACTACAGCCTTTGTGATAGCTACCATCTTGTCGGGGTAGCGCATCATGCCGGAACCGGCTCCGCGGCCGGCGATCTTGGTGACCGGGCAGCCGAAGTTGATATCTATCACGTCCGCCCCGTGGCCTCCTACCAGCTCCACAGCATGGTCCGCCATCTTCGCCGCCTCGACCATGGATTCGGGGATATGCCCGTAGATCTGTATGCCAACCGGAGCCTCCTCCTCGAGGGTTTTCATCTTGGCAAGGGCCTTGGTAGCATCGCGGATCAGCCCGTCGGAAGGGATGAATTCGGTGTATACCATATCCGCCCCCTGCTCCCGGCAGAGGATGCGGAAACTCAGGTCCGTCACATCCTCCATCGGAGCCAGCAGCACCGGCCTCTCACCAAGATCTAAGGAGCCTATTTTCATAGTGTTACAGGCACTTCCAGGCGGATATCCTGTGAGGATGCGCCAATGAGTATGCGGTATTTGCCGGGGTCCAGTTTCCAGGAGTGGGTATCGACGTCGTAGTAGCTGAAGGCTTCCGGGCCGAGGTGTATGGAATACTTCTGCGAGGCTCCTTTGGGGACCAGCAGTTTTTCGTAGCCCTTCAGCTCCCTTGCGGGGCGCATCACTGAAGGGCTCTCAGGAGCCACATATACCTGGGCGACCTCCTTCGCATCGGCCTTGCCCGTATTACGGACGGTAAAGCTCACATCGAAACCATCACCCGACCTGGTCACGGAGGCATCCACATACTCGAAAGTGGTGTATGTCAGGCCATAACCGAATGCAAACATGGGCTTCACGCCGAAATGCTCCACTCCGCGGTAGCCAAGGAAAATGCCCTCGCCATAGGTCGTGAAGGGATAGCGGTCCCTGTTTTTTCTGGGATGCAGAGGCGGAGCGGGGTACCACTTCTGGGCGGGATTGGCATCGAGAGCGCCCCAGAAAGTGAATGGCAGGCGTCCGGAAGGGGACACCCTGCCGCTTAGGATGGTGGCGATAGCGTTGCCTCCCTCCTGTCCGGGATACCAGTCGAGTATGATGGCCTTGACCTTATCGGCCCAGGGGGTGATGTCGAACTCGCCGCCGGAATTGGCGACCACCACCACGTTGGGATTCAAGGCTGCAACTTCCTGCACAAGGGAGTTCTGCTCATCGCCGAGGGAGTACTCCCTGTCGCGGCCTTCGGACTCGGTATTTTTGTTGAAGCCAATGGAAACAATCACCGCTGCAGCTTTCTTCAGGACCGCCGGATCGGGAGTCTCAAGCACCTTCACGTTCCATTTCTTTCCGAGATTCAGCATGCCCTGGGCAAGGGTGACGCCCTTGCCGTCTTCGGGGTTAACCCATCCGGATCCACCGCCGCAGACAATCGTGTTTGCGTTGGGGCCGATGACGGCGATGAGGTTCTTCTTGCCGGGCTTGAGGGGCAGGATGCCGTTTTCATTCTTGAGAAGCACCGGACCCTCGAGGGCGATTTCGTAGGCGCGCTTCTGGGAGAGTGCGTTATCTTCTGCGGAAGGATCCGCCTCCAGATTCTTGTCCAGGAATCCAAAAGCGCTCAGTGCCTGAAGGATGTTCTGGCATTTCTCGTCGAGGTCAGCCTCGGATATTACGCCGTTTGCAAGCAGCTCCTTGACGGCTTCGGGATTGGTGACGTAGTTCATGGGCATCTCCAGGTCCACTCCCCCCATTATGAAATCGAGAGTGTTGTATGTGGATGTCCAGTCCGTCATCACTATGCCCTCGTGCCCCCACTTGCGCAGGTTCTCCCGCACCAGCCAGGGGTTTTCGGCAGCGTGAGTGCCGTTCACGGGGTTGTAGCTGGTCATCACCGCTCCCACGCCGGCCTTCTCCACGGCCTTGCGGAAGGTGGGGAAGTAGATTTCGTTTATGGTGCGCTCGTCGGCGTTGGAACTCGTGCCGTGGCGGTCGTACTCCTGCTGGTTGAGGGCGAAGTGCTTGATGGTGGACATCACGCCCTGATCCTGCATGCCCTCGATGAAGCTGGCGGCAGTCTCGCTGGCCAGGTACGGGTCCTCCCCGTAATACTCGAAGTTGCGGCCGCAGAGGGCTGAACGATAGATATTTACACCGGGGCCCAGCATTATCTGCACTCCGTGCGCCTTGGCGGCGCAGCCTATTCCGGCGCCCATTTCATGCACGGCATCGCGGTTCCAGCTGGCCGCCGCGGAAACTCCGCAGGGGTAGAAAGTGCTTTTAATGTTCTTGCCATCCACGTTACGGACGCCCTGGGGGCCGTCCGCCATGCGTATCGAAGGGATTCCCAGGCGGGGAATGCCGTAGGTGTGGAAGGCATCGATCTTGCCGGAGATCATCTCGATCTTCTCGTCGATGGTCATCTGGCTCACTAGTTTTGCTGCGCGGTCCTTGTCGGCTTGAGTGATTCGCGGGCCGGCTGCAAGGGTCATGCCCGTCAGGAGGGCGATGGAAAGGATTATAGTCTTTTTCATAATTGTACCAAAAATAACGATTTTATCTTATCTTTACAACATGAAAAGAACTCTTTTAATCGCGGCCGTTTTTGCCGCATTCTTCGCCTCCGCCAGGCTTTCCGCACAAGATTACGTCTACACCGAAGCCAGCAGCCTCACCCTCATCGGCAAGCTCATGCCCGGCAAGACTGCAAACCCCTATCACCGAGTGGACACCACCACCTACAAGGGTTTCACCAAACGGGAGAATCTTCTCGTGCGCATGTCTTCCGGCATGGGTTGCGTGTTCAAGACCGATTCCAGGAGCATCAGCATACTCACGGAATACGGCGAGATGGACGATCCCACCAACACCAGCATCATCTCCGCCCGGGGCTACGACCTCTACATCCGCAAAGGCGGAAAATGGGTTTGGGCATCATCCGGAGTGAGCCCCAGGAAGAATCCCGGCAAGCCTCTCACCCTGATCGCCAACATGGACGGCAGCGAGCATGAATGCCTGCTTTACTTCCCCACCTACAGCGAGGAACTCTCCATCAAAGTGGGCGTGGAGAAGGGCTCCGGCCTCGCTGCGATAGAGAATCCCTTCCGCCACCGCATCGCCATCTGGGGATCCAGCTACACCCACGGATCCAGCACCAGCCGTGCAGGCATGGCCTACCCGGCACAGCTTTCCAGGGCCACCGGCCTGCAGTTGCTCTCCCTTGGATGCAGCGGCCGCTGCATGCTCCAGGACTACTTCTGCGACGTGCTGGTGGATGTGGATGCCGAAGCCTTCATCTTCGACTCTTTCTCCAACCCCAACGCCAAGCAGATACGCGAGCGCCTGGTGCCCTTCATCGACAGGATGATAGCCGCCCATCCCGGCAAACCGCTGATCTTCCAGCAGACCATCTACCGCGAGAAGCGCAACTTCAACACCGGGGAAGATGAGAAAGAGCAGGCCAAGATAGATATGGCGGAAGCCATCTTCAAGGAGATAAAATCCACTCCCGAGGGCCGCAAGAAGTATAAGGATGTATATTTCATCCATCCCGAAGCCTGCCCGGCGAGCCACGAGGCCTCTGTGGACGGAACGCATCCGGACAACTACGGCTACACCCTCTGGGCGGAATCCATCCGCAAGCCAGTAGTGAAGATTCTCCGCAAGTATGGCATACGCTGATAGGATTGAACAGCTGCGCGCGATGATGCGCAGCCGCGGATGGGATGCCGTCATCATCACCGGCAGCGACCCCCACGGCAGCGAGTATCCGGCTGAGCGCTGGAAGTGCGTGCAGTGGCTGACCGGCTTCACCGGCGAGGCCGGCGATGTGGTGGTCACCCTGGACCATGCCGGGCTCTGGACCGACACCCGCTACTTCATCCAGGCCGTGCAGCAACTGCAGGGCACCGGGGTGGAACTGCATAAGATGAGAGTGCCGGAGCAGGTGCCCATCCCCGAATGGATAAGGCAGAAGTTCGCCGGAGAGAGCGAGGTTTACATCGCTCTGGACGGGCTTTGCGTGGCGGCCGGCTTCGCACGCGAGATAAAGTCAGGGCTGAATGCCGACGGGGCAGCCTGCCATCTGGTGAGCGTGCCCAACCTGCTGGATGCCATCTGGGCCGACCGGCCGGGCATTCCCCAGACTCCCATCTTCACAGTCGATCCCGGCGAAAGCCGCATCGAACGCCTCGGCCGCCTGCGGGACTGGATCGCCGAAAAGGGGGTGGACTACATCCTCCTGAGCTCCCTGGACGACATAGCCTGGGCCCTGAACGTGAGGGCATCTGATATCGAGTACAATCCCCTGGTAATTTCCTTCCTCCTGGTAGGATCAGAGACCGCGGAATGGTTCGTCCTGAAGGAGGAGGTGGAGGATGCAGGTACGGAGAAAACCTTTACAGAGCTGCGCGAGGACGGCATCTTCCTCCGTTATTATGAGGAGATAGAGATTGCCATGAGCGAGATAGACGGAAGCGTTGCCGCGGCGGATCTAAACTACCATCTCTCGGCCTTGATCGGGCCTTCGCGCCTGGTGGAATGCGCCTCTCCGGTGCAGGAGTGGAAGGCGGTGAAAAATTCCATAGAAATAGGAGGCATGCGGGACTGCCACCTGCAGGACGGCATTGCCATGGTGCGCTTCCTCCACTGGCTGGACCGCTGCATGCAGAACGACCGGGCGGTCAGCGAATGGGACGCGGCCGTTCACCTCGGGCAACTTCGCGCAGAAATCCCCGGATACCAGGGCGACAGCTTTGAGACCATATCGGCCTACGGGCCTTCCGCGGCCCTGCCGCACTACATAACTCCGAAGGCCGGGGCACCCATGCTGGAGCCGCACGGGCTGTATCTCTGCGATTCCGGCGGGCAGTACCTGAACGGCACAACCGACATCACCCGCACATGGGCCCTGGGCTCATGCACGCGGCTCGAGATGGAAGACTATACCCTGGTGCTGCGCGGGCATATCGGCCTGGCTTCCGCCATCTTCCCTCTGGGCACGCCCGGATGCAGGCTGGACGCCCTGGCACGCGAACCTCTCTGGAGTCATCAGCGGAATTTCGGGCACGGCACGGGCCATGGCGTGGGCTGGTTCCTGGGAGTTCATGAGGGGCCGCAGGATATACGCCAGAGCCTGAATCCTGCCGGTTTCGAGGCCGGGATGGTTGTTTCGGATGAACCGGGAATCTACCGCGAAGGCCTGTCCGGCGTGCGTCACGAAAACCTTTTGCTCTGTGTGGATGCGGGCACTAACGATTTCGGCCGCTGGCTGCGTTTCGAGCCGCTGACGCTTTGCCCTTTCGACACCTCACCCCTGCTGGTGGAAATGCTTACCCCTGCGGAACGCGACTGGCTGAACGACTATCACGCCCTGGTTTACGACCGCCTGCGGCCGTATCTGGATGATTCCGATGCGCAGTGGCTGCGGGAGAGGACTATTCCGGTCTGAAGCGGTATTCCAGCGCACTGACTATACGGACGAGGTCCTTGACGGGGCCTTCGAGCTCGAAGCCGGTAGCGGTGCGCGTGAAAGTGACGCGGTCTTCGAGCATGCGGAAGAGGCGCATCACGGGCGACTGGAGACGGAATTTAAGATTCTCACCGTTCTCATCTTCAAGCACATAGCCCCGGTCGTGCATAACATCCACGACCCCGCTGCGGATTTCCTCGTAAGCCCCGGGCACGAGGGCATTGCGTGTGCCGAAGCCCAGCCGTGGGTAAATCAGCGCGAACACTGCCATAATGCCCAGAATCTTCCACACCGACTGCAGGCCATCGCGGAAAATATCGTCCAGCGAGGAGCCTACCACGCCGAATACCGACAGTAAAAAAATGATCAGAAACAAGAATATCGCCAGATAGGCAAAGTATTTGATAGCACGTACAAGGTATTTCATACTGCGAATTTACTGAAAAATCATTACTTTTGCACGATAAGCATTTTTACCATGGAAAAAGAAGATCCTTTGATGAGAATTGAGCGCGAGGAGCGCGAACGCAAAGAACGCAGCACCAGCCTGAAACCCGTGATGTGGGTCCTGGCGGTAATCGCCATTGCACTTGGTGCCGTTCTGGCATATGTCTGGTCCAGCAAGAACAAACTGGTCGAAGACCTTGAAATCGATAAACAGCAGCTCACCGAGCAGATTGTCAGCCTGCAGGGCGACTATGAATCCCTCTCCAGCGAATACGACTCCGTGAACGCACAGCTGGACTCTTCCAAGGAGGAGGTTGCCCAGCTGGTGGAGCGCATCAAGAAGACAGAGGCTACCAACCGTGCCAAGATGCGCCAGTACGAGAAGGAGCTCGGCACTCTGCGCAGCATCATGCGCGGATACGTCAAGCAGATCGACTCGCTTAACACCCTCAACAAGAAGCTCACCGTGCAGGTGTCCAACGCCCGCAGGGAGGCCCAGGAGGCCAATACCCGCAATGCCGAGCTGAACGAGCAGGTGAACGCCCTCACCGAGAAGGTGGCGGTCGGATCCATCATCAAGGCCCGCAGCGTCTCGCTGGTTGCTTACGGAGCATCCGGCAAGGTCATGGACCGCAGCAGCCGCGTCACCCAGATGGTGGTCAACCTCACCCTCGCCGAGAACGACCTCGCCCCCACCGGCCCTGTGCGCATCTTCGTGCGCGTGAAAGATCCGGAGGGCATCCTGCTGATGGATGGCTCCGGCGCCAGCTTCACCCTGGATGGAGAGGCCATGCCTGCTACCGCATCCCGCGAAATCGACTATAATGGGAAGGATGTGGACGTGAGCATCTACGTGAACAACACCGGCGAATTCGTGAAGGGTGTCTACACCGCGGAAGTCTATACTGCCAGCGGCCGCCTTGGCAAGGCTGAGACCATGCTGAGGTAATGATCTACATCCACGTCCCCTTCTGCAGGAGTTTCTGCACCTACTGCGATTTCTATTCGGAGATTGCGTGCAAGGGGAGGGATGAGGCGGCGATCGATGCCTGGGCGGATGGGGTTTGCGCTGAGATTGAGGCGCGATGCGGCGAGATCGTCCAAACGCTGGATCTGAATACGTTATATATAGGAGGAGGTACGCCCAGCGTGCTTCCTCTTTCCGTTCTGCAGCGTATTCTTTCTACGCTGGCGGCTGTGTCGTTCGCTCCGCTACCGCCACGCACGAGCCCACTCAAAAAACTTCCGCGAACGACACAGCCCGACCAGCCTACACACTCCACCACTCCCTGTCATTCCGAGCTAAGCGAAGGAATCCAACGCTACAGCGAATTCACCATCGAGGTGAATCCGGAGGATATAGTAGAGAGGGGTGAGGAGTATGTGCGGGGGCTGCTGGATCTGGGGGTGACGCGGATCAGTATGGGGGTGCAGTCGCTGGATGACGGCATCCTCCGTTGGATGAACCGCCGGCATTCGGCTGATGGCGCACGAGCCGCATTTAATATCATTTCCGGTCAGGGGAGCCCGCAGCAAACTCATGCCACCCTCGGCACTGTAAGAGGGGGGACCATGAGCAAAGCGAATGGTGGGGTTGAGACTGCAGAGCAGTCGAGACAGTTTGCGTGGGCTGCCCCTGACCGGAAACACGCTATTGATATTAGCGTAGATCTGATAACCGGGGTGCCGGGGATGACGATGGAGATTCTGGAGAGGACGGTGGAGGAGGTGGTCGGCTGGCGGCCGGAGCATATATCGGCGTATCAGCTGAGCATCGAGGAAGGGAGTGCTCTGGCGGGGATGATAGAAAAAGGCGAGGTGAAGGAACTGGAGGAGGAACAGTGCCGGGCGCAGTATGATTATCTGTGCCGCCGCCTGGCCGAAGCCGGATACCATCACTACGAAATCTCAAACTGGGCCCTGCCGGGGCACGAAGCCATGCACAATTCCGCCTATTGGACCAGGCATCCCTACGTAGGCCTCGGACCGGGAGCACATTCGTTGATAGGGAACCGCCGGAGCTGGAACAGCCAGGAACTGAGCGGCTGGACCTCCGAGGGAGAAGACCTGACGCCCGAACAGATTCATACAGAAGAAGTTATGCTACTGGCCCGTACGGACCGCGGCCCCATCCCGGAACGGGACTGGTTCATCGCCGACGAGATTATCCCTGATCTGCTATAACATGCTCCGCCGCGGCGGAGAGGGCCTCGTAGAAGTCCTGCCCGAAACGACGAATAAGAGGCTCGCGGAGGAACTGATACACGCGTATTCCCTCACGCCTGCCACGCTCGAAAGCGCACTTGCATATATCCCAGCGGTGAAGGTTAAGGGCCATGCCACCGCCCTTGAACTTCTTCACACGAATAGGATAAAGGGCGCAGGAAATGGGCTTTACCAGCCCGGCTTTCTCAATGGCACACAGGCAGTTATCTCCTTGCCAATGGCAATAGGCACACTCTTCTGTGCCGGGCACCAGAGGCGTCACAAGATCGCCATCCCGGTCGATTGCAAAAAAGCCTGATTCTTCGGCGGCCGCCCGTCCGGCAGCAGACATAAAGGCGCAGAAAGAAGGATAATCCCTCTCCAATGCAGGCAGCTCATCTTCCTCCAGCGGAGCCCCGCTATCCCCCACGATGCAGCATGCACCCTTGCAGACAGGGTAATCACAGGCGAAAAACTCGCACACGACATCTTCGCTCACGAGCACATCCCCAATCTCGATTATGGTTCCGAAATCCTCCCTTCTCATTTGATTATATACTCAACTTTACTGCCGTTTTCCAGGGCTGCAATTACTTCAGAAATGTCCTGCGCAGTCACCTTGCCAAGATAGGTGGAGTAGTTCGAAAGCACATCCTTGCCTTCTGAATTGCGGAGCAGGAAGGCATCCATCACGTAATCCGGATCGTCCAGCTCGCCCGCCATTTCCTGGGCCAGGGCATCCTTCAGGCCCTTCAGGGTAGATGCCGAGAGGGTGCTGCGGGAGATTCTGACAAGGGACTCGCGGAGCCGGTTCATCACCTCCATAGGATCGGCCGGTTCCACATCGTATGGCAGGCCCTCGGATGGACAGGGATGGCAGTTGACGAAGACTGCGATGCGTTCGACAGGAAGGAGCTGGAGTTCAGGGACTATCTCGAAATACTGCCCCAGGGGTGCCATATCCCGCACCAGCTCGCGCCGCAGGTATTCCACCGCGATGCGGAAGGCGCACCAGTTCTGCATGGTGAACGGACGCTCGGCGGCCATCGCGAGATTGGCGCTGGAGCCATCCCCCACCATCCTGTCATCCTTCGCCACAGTGTAGGTAGACCATCCCGAGCGCAGTTGGTAGGCCACCTTGGGGCGGACGGAGAAACTCTTGCTGCCGCGGAAACTTCCCATCACCCGGCACAGGTATTTCTGCAGGTCGAAGGCATTCAGGTTCCCCTCGATGAAGATTACCCCATCCTGACTCTTGGCGAACTGGGCAGCGAAATAACTTTCGGCCTTCATGGGGAGTTCGTCTGTCAGTTTATCCATCGACTTGTTGTGCGGATAGTAGAAATCGGGGCACATTATGCTGTCGGTCACCGCATTGATACCCTCGGGCGAGAAACGGAAATCTTCCTGGCGGAGAGCCTCGCAACGCCGGTAGTAGTCGAAACTCTTCATGTTCAGGCTGCGGTTTTTCTGCACGGAAAGGAGCGAGCGGAACAGCAGGCTTATCTTATCCTGAGGGGTGGTGCCGCTGATGCACATATCGGCGATGCCGACTCTGCAGTTCATGGTTATGCCGTTGGCTTCCAGCATGTTGCGGAAGCGCATGGCATCCAGCCCGCTCACATCGTACAGCCCTAACATGTCTCCCACAAAAGCGCTTTCACCCTCCTTGATGCCGGGAACCTCGGTGTATCCGCCGCGCACCATGTAGGCATAGCGGATACGGGAGTCAGTGGTTTTCCGGAAGACCACTTTCATGCCGTTGTTGAAGGCCCAGACGCTGCCCCCCGTTTGCGGATCGACGGTCTCGGATTTCACCTTCATCTTTCTATCCACAGGATAATAGAGAGATAGGGAGTCGGCGGATTTTACGCGATAACCGGTGGCCACCTGGGTGTTTTTCCATGAGTCCTGGAACAACTTCCGCAAAGCCTCGGTATCCAGCGAATCGGAAGGGGTGCCATAGCGCACGGTCAGGTTCCTGCGGGGATCTATGAGGGCGGATACGAAACGGTTGAACATGGAAAGGTCCTGCTCGATGGATATCCTGCGCCCGCGGAAGAACTTCTCCACTTCCTTCCTGGAAGCCATGCTGGCCCCGTAAAGGTAGTTCGCGGTGCAGATGGATACGAATTCCTCGTTCGACACTCCCGCGTTTGACACCTTCACCGCCCAGGAGCGGAAGCGCTCCTTCGCATCCAGGAATTCATCGGGAGGAACTCCGTTCCTGTCTATGTCTGCCAGCACTCCGGATATCAGGGCCGTAGCGGCCGGGATATCCTTCTCCGCCACTCCCACGAGGAAGGAATACTGCTCGTCCGAATCGGTTTGAGCGCTGTCGATATAGTTGAAACGGATGTAGCCGAGTGGAATGTCCTTCTCTGCAAACAGGGTTTCCACTCGCTTGCGCAGGATGTATCCGAGTTCGCGGGAGAACATCTCCGCAACCAGAGGCTGCGGGGTGCTCATGTATTTGACCGGAGTGCGGGAGGTGGAGTAGGTGATGCAGATTTCAGACAGGTCCCGGCAGGCATTGTTGTAGTGGATGAACCGGGCGCGGTCAGTCGGGGCCCAGATGTAGGGTTCCTTCTCCGGAGCGGGTGTGCGCTTGCTCACTGTGAGCGACAGCATGTAGAGCCTGTCCTTCAGACGGGCGGCGTCCAGATCTCCGCAGGCCACGATGGCCTGTTCGCCTTTGAAGCTGTTTATGAGGTTGAAGAGAAGGATAACGGTGGAGTCCAATGCAACGGTTTGGAAGCATGGAACATCCTTAAAGTTGAAGATTGCGGCGCCGCCGGAATAGGAGATATAGCCGTCCCGGGTATAGCCGACACCCTTGGAGGCAAGGAAATCATAATCCAGCGCCGCCCGTGCATCTTCCTGATTATCAACGCCTTTCTGCACCAGTGCAAAATTGGCATAACCTTTGGAAGATTTGTTGGGAACGATGTAGTAGCAAAGACCGTTGGCAAAACGCCCGGTGGTGATGCCGGCCTGCTGGCCGAAAGTGGGAAGATCCTGCGCAGACACCCCGGCAGAAACTGCCAGGAAAATTGAAATAAACAGTATGTGTCTGAACGCTTTTAACATAATAAGGCTAACGGGCACAAAAATACAACAAAAATTACTATTTTTGTAAACTGTAACAAGTATTGAACCAAAACAAAATTATAGGAAAATGAAAAAGCTTATCACTATTGTAGCAGCTATTCTCTGCGCAGGCGCAGTTTACGCACAGGATCTTGCAACGGCAACTGAGACTTTCAACAACGGTGTAACCGCTAACGAAGCCGGCAACGTTGAAATGGCTCTTCAGAACTTCAAGGAAGCCCTCGTCATGGCAGAAGGGCTTGGTGAGGCTGGTGCTGATATCGTAGCAAACTGCAAGAGCTCGATTCCTATCCTTATGTTCTCGCTCGCGAAGAAGGCAGTTAATGAAACCGAATACGACAAGGCCGTAGCAGGTCTGAAAGAAACCATAGAAGTCGCCACCAAGTATGGTGTGGACAATGTGGCCGACGAAGCAACGGTCCTGATTCCCCAGGTGCTGATGCAGAAAGCAAACGGATTCTTCAACGATAAGGACTATGCCGCAGCCGCAGAAGCCTACAAGGCCGTTCTCGCCGAAGATGCAGCCAACGGTATGGCCAGTCTCCGTCTCGGTGCCGCCCTCAAGGCAACCGGGGACAAGGCAGGTGCAGTCGAGGCTTTCGAGGCAGCTCTCGCCAATGGCCAGGACAAGGCAGCCAGCAAGCAGCTCATCAACCTCTTCCAGCAGGATGCAGCCGCAAGCCTTAAGGCAAAGAAGTATGACGATGCCATCGCAGCCGCCCTCCAGTCCAACAAGTACGGAGAAAACGCAAAGGCTTATCAGATTGCCGGCACCGCCGCCTCCAACGGTGGAAAGACCAAGCAGGCCATCGAGTACTTCCAGAAGTACATCGAGCTTGCTCCCGATGCAAAGAACGCAGGGGACATCCTCTTCAGCATCGCAGTTTCCTACCAGCAGCTGAAGGATAATGCCAAAGCCAAGGAGTACTACCAGAAGGCTATTGCCGATCCTGGCAAGATCAACCCCAACAACCTGAAGAATGCGCAGGCGATGATCGCCGCCATAAAGTAAGGGATGAAGACCTGCCTGGAACTCCTTTCTCCGGCAAGGAATGCTGACATCGGCATCGCTGCGATAAACTGCGGTGCCGATGCCGTATATATTGCCGGGCCACAGTTCGGAGCACGCAAGGATGCCTGGAACACGGTGGAAGACATAGCCAGGCTCTGCGAATACGCCCACAAGTTCGGGGTAAAGGTTTTTGTGACCGTAAACATACTCCTTAGAGATGACGAGCTGGACGAGGTGCACAGGCAGATGCTGCAGGAGCAGGAGGCAGGGGTGGATGCATTCATAATCCGCGACATACGGATTTGCTCCTGGCAGGATATCACCGTGCCCCTTCATGCTTCCACGCAATGCGCAATCCGAAGCCTGGAAGACGCCAGACGCTATGCCTCAGCCGGCTGCAGCAGGATCGTGCTGGAGCGCGAACTGCCCATGGCCACCGTGAAGGAAATCTGCGAAGGCGCGGGCTGTGAGGTAGAATGTTTCGTGCACGGCGCCCTCTGCGTAGGCTACAGCGGGGAATGCCGCCTGAGTGAATACCTGAACGGCCGCAGCGCGGACCGCGGGGAGTGCGTGCAGGCCTGCAGGTCGATGTACGACCTGGTTGATGACTCCGGAAAGGTGATCGTTAGGAACAAGGCCCTGCTTTCCCTGAAGGACCTCAATCTTCACGACAGGCTGTCCGAGCTTGCTGCAGCAGGAGTGTGCTCATTCAAGATAGAAGGCAGGCTGAAAAGCATTTCCTACGTCCGGAACATCACCAGGTATTATTCCGAGGCCCTGGACGCCATTGTCGCATCAGAGCCGGATAAATATGCCAGGGCATCCTTCGGAAAAGTAACGGGCGGGGTGGCCCCAGACCCCTGGAAGACGTTCAACAGGGGATATACCGAATTGTTCTTCGACGGGAAACGGGGGCAATGGTCCTCGATGGACGCCCCGAAGTCGATGGGAGAATTCATCGGCACCGTCGTTTCCATACGCAGGCGCGGCAAGGATGCCGAAATCACGCTAAAACCCGCTTCCAAGGCCCTGGAGCTTCACAATGGAGACGGCTTTGCCTTTGCAGGAAAGGGCGGTGTGGTAGGCTTCCGTGGAGACCTTTGTTCCTGTAACACAATTGTTTGCAAACCGGTGGACGGGCTACGCGAAGGGCTGTCCCTCTACCGGAATATCGACACGGCCTTTGAGAAGGATCTGGACCGCAACCCCTGCCGCAGAGAGCTCTCCGTAGCCCTTTCGGTTCATATCCACGGGAAATGGAACATAGATGTTACGGCTGTTTCGGAGGACGGAAGGGAAGTTCTCAGCCCCTTTAAAGCCGATCTTGAGAAGGCGGAAAACCGCGAGCGGGCAGAAGCCATGCTTCGCGAACAACTGGGGAAGCGGAGTCTGCACTACCATTTTTATGTGGATTCTCTGGTTTCTGACGCGCCCGGAGGGGCTTTGCCGCTGCTCAGCGCATCTACCATTAACAGTATACGCCGTTTGATCGCGGAGGATCTGGATTCGATGAGGATTCCGGGGGCCGGCGGAAGGGCGACTTCTCCAGAGGGCGCATCCGCCGCCCACTCTACTCCCGATGTCCACGAATTGATGAAATCCAAGTACTGCATCAAGTACGAACTGGGGATGTGCACGAAACACCAGGGCGCTAAGCCATCAGGCCCCCTCTACCTCCTCAACAACGGCCGCCGCCTAGCCCTGCAGTTCGACTGCAAAGCCTGCGAGATGAGCATTCATCTATAGCATTACTGTCGACAATTCTGCCGCAATCTGTCTGACGGCAGACAGTATTTTCTTTGTGGTCTTTTCTCCAGGATAAGTTATTCCGCTTTTATATTGACGCATTTTCGATTCATTGATTCCTGCATACGATGCGAATTTGCTCGTATTGAACATGTCGAAATAGTTGAAAAATGAGGGGAGATCGTAGGTGAAAACGACGTTGATATCAGCGCGGTTTGGATGACTCAGTTTTTGTTCATCTGAATCCTCAATTGCTTCATCTACGCTCATCAGGAAATCTTCTTTTGCTTCCTCTACGCTATCTCCAAAACCACCTAGGCACGTTCTTCCAATCACAGTCTCGGACCGCACAGCAAACAATCCGTCTTTCCCTTTTTCTATTATTGCATTTACTGTCATTATTTTATACCTGCTTTTTTAAGAATAACATTCACAGTACCAATCGGTATATCCCTGGCTTCATGTCTTGGCAATAAAACCAATAATCCGGTTTTGGGCGAATACCATTTATCGTGTTTCTTACCTGTATTAAGCGGATAGCATCCTTCAGCACGCAATATGCGTTCTAACTCTCCCCGTTTCATGCAAAAATAATAAAAAGTAGCGAATTTGTTACTATCCGAGGTAATTATTCCAGCGCAAAGGTAAGTTTAACATCGCCGAAACGGCCTTCTATGGCTTTTCCTTTAGTGAAATACGTGGCGCCTAGCTGGCCGCGCCAGACAACGTCGTCGGAGCTCCTGTAGGGAATATCGATGTCGAAGCCGTAGGTCTTGGATTTAATCTTTACGGATGCAGCACATTTCCAGTTTGTGCGGGTGCCTCCGTCGTCTTCAACGATGAGGAAAGCAAGTTTATCCAGCTGGTCCGAGAAATCCGTAACCAGGACGGCATTGAACCTTTTCTTCTTTCCTATTTCGCTGCGCTTGACCACCACTATGAAATCAGTGATCGAAGGAGTGTAGTTTTTCAGCTGTTCCTCGGTAGATGCATAAAAGCCGTCCACCCCTCCGCACCACACATGGAACTCACTGGCGCCTGCGAACCACGGGTCGTAGTGTCGCATCATGGTAAAGTCTTTAATATAAAGGTTATACCTATCAGCTTCTTCCTCATCCTCATCGTCGGAATCCCAGATGGACTTGGTGCCGAGGAAAGCGCTTAGCGGCACGCAGGCAGAATCGTCATTCTGATTGATTACCCACACCGGGCGGCTCTTTGCCACGTTCTCGTCCACGAACACCGAGTCCACCACCTCATAACCCCCATCCGTCGAAGTAATCACATAGGCATAGTTAGATTCGGCGCCATTCCCCGGGTCGTAGGTTATAAGAGGGAGCGTGCTGCCATCCCAGAGTTCTGAATACGGCCAGTAAATCTGCATCCCGGAATCTATGAGTTCATCCAGATAGCGCTGCACATCCGCAGCACCGGCCTTGGTAGAAGAGGCCTCGCGGGAAGCCAGATAATCTTCTATCAAGGAACGTATCGGGGTGGAGTACAACTGCTTACGCGACTTGCCCCTGACGTCCCCAACGCCGGCTCCCGGAGCTGTAAGCAGGTCGGACATCATGTATTCCTCATCGTAGCCGTTTGCCGTGGAAGAACTTACGGCATCATACACCTCGCGCAACTGGTCGCTTCCGAGAGGGAGAAGGGACAGCATCCTGGCCACATCCCGCCTGGTCATGAGAGCGAGCGGCCTGCCGCTTTCAACCGTATCTTCGCCCCGGTTGCAGGCGATTGCACACAGCAGCACCGCTGCCAGCACAAAGACTTTTTCGGATAATGTTTTCATAACCCACTTTCGTTTTTTGCAAAGTGAGCGATTATTATCCGTTTTAGAAGTTTGGAAACGTTTATTTGATAAAAAAGCCCACCGAAGCGCTCCGGTGGGCAAAAGATTTCAGATTTTATCCGTTTTCGATGATGTCCGAAAGGAAATCTGTTATGTCTATGCCGGCGGCCCGCACCATCTTTGGCACCAGGGACGCACTGGTCATGCCGGGTATAGTGTTGACTTCGAGGAAGTAAAGCCCGTCTTCAGACAGTATGTAGTCCATACGCACCAGCCCGGAGCAATCCAGGTTCTCATAGATGCGGACGGTAGTTTCCTGCACCATCTTCACTATCTGCTCGGAAGCCTCTGCCGGGCATACTTCACGGCTGTGGCCGTTATACTTGGCATCATAGTCGAAATACTCGTTATCGGAGATAATCTCGATAATGGGCAGGGTGTGGACCGCACCCGAGGTGCGATAAGCCGCGCAGGTGAATTCCCGGCCGTTGATCCCCTGCTCCACCAGCACCGTAGGCCCTTCAGAGAAGGCATAGCCCACTGCGGTAGCCACCTCCGCGGGGTTCTTAACCATGGTCACCCCGAAACTCGACCCGCCGATGGTGGGCTTCACGAACACGGGGAATTTCAGCGAAGATGCAACCTGAGCTGAAAAGGCCTCAAGGTCGGCCCCTTTGTGCACGAATGCGTCGGGAGCGCACTTCACGATTCCCAGATCCCGTATGTAGCTCTTGCAGGCATACTTATCGAATGCGATGGCGCTGACCGCGGATGAACAGGTGCTGAAGGGGATGCCGAGCATCTCCAGATAACCCTGAAGCTGGCCGCTCTCCCCCGGCGCGCCGTGCTGCATGATGTACACATAGTCGAAGCGCACCTTTTCGCCTAACACGGTGATGCTGAAGTCGGTCTTGTCCACCTCGGGCCGCGAGCCCTCGGGGAAAGTCACGCGCATTGCATCCTTCTTCTTGCATGCAACCAGCTGCCACTTGCCGAAACGGGCAAAAATCTCATATACGTCATACATGTCGCCGTCGATGCGCGAGGCGGTGAACTCCCCGCTGCGGCATGCTACCTCCCATTCGGAGGAATCGCTTCCGTAGATAACGGCTATAGTCTTGTACTTTCCCATTTTATTCGAAATAGTAATCTTCTTCACTCTTGTTTTCTTCCTGGCCCTCCTCGGTGGTCTCTATGTCGCCGCCGGTGCAGTCCAGGTTAAAGTTGACAGCCGCGGGGGCGAGGAAACGGTCGGCCTCCGAGAACAAGCCGTCTGCGAGGCACTTCTTCATCCAGATACCCCAGATGGGCAGGGCCATGTTGGAGCCGCTTCCCAGCGCGAGGGAATTGAAATGGATCTGACGGTCCTCACCTCCAACCCATACTCCGCAGGTAATCGAGGGCGTGTAGCCGATGAACCAACCGTCGGAGTTGTCGTTGGTGGTTCCGGTCTTGCCTGCGATCTCTCCCTTGAGGCCGTATGCTGAGCGGAGGCGGGCACCTGTGCCATGGTTCACTACCCCTTCCATGAGATTGATCATCAGGTATGCGGTGTTCTCGCCTATGGCCTCACGCTTGCGGTTGGTGAATTCAGACAGCACATTACCCTGGCTGTCCTCTATGCGGGTCACATACAGGGGTGTGATGTAAACTCCCCTGGAAGGCAGGGCATTGTATGCCGCCACCATCTCCTGGATGGAAATCTCCGCAGCACCCACACACAGGGCATACACCTCGTCCAGATGGCTGTAAACGCCCATCTTGTGCATCATCTCGGCCATGGCATGGGGGCCGAACTGCTTCATCAGGTAGGCGGATATGTTATTGGATGAATGGGTGAGCCCCCACTTGAGGGTGACGGTCTTGCCTATCCACTCGTCCTTGTCGGTGGAACGCGGGGTCCAGTCGGTTCCATCCCCGGCAATGAATGACTGGGGCACATTGATGACCTTGTCGCAGGGCGACATCCCCTCCTGCATGGCAAGGGTGTAGAGGAAAGGCTTGATGGTGGACCCCACCTGGCGCTTTCCCTGCCCGACGTTGTCGTATTTGAAATAGCGGTAGTTCGGGCCACCGACGTAGGCCTTGATGTGGCCCGTCACCGGCTCGATGGCAACCATGCCGCAGCGCAGCACGCTCTTGTACCACAGGATGGAATCGTTCGGGGTCATCACGGTGTCGATGTATCCCTTCTTGTTCCATGCGAACACCCTCATTTTCACCTTCTTGTCGAACTGGGCGAGGATTTCATCTTCCGGCACACCGGCCTTGCGCTGGAGGCGGTAACGGTCGCTCCAGCGGCGGGCGTTGCTCATCAGACGGTCCCTGGTGGCCTTGTCCACATCCCCCGCAAAAGGAGCATTCTTCTTCCACTTGTTTTCGCGGTCGAAGGCCTTCTGAAGATTGTTCCCGAGGTGCTCCGCCACCGCCTGCTCCGCATTCTGCTGCATGCGGTAGTTGATGGTGGTGTAGATGCGGAGGCCGTCTTTGTCGAGGTTGTACTTCTCTCCACCCGGCTTCTTGTTCTTGTTCAGCCATCCGAAGAGCTCATCATCCCTCCAGCGGAGCGAATCTGCGGTGTAGTCTTCGGCATACTGGTAGTTGCTGCGCTTGGGCTTCTCGGCATTCATATCCCGCCTGAGCATGTCCCTGAAATAGGGAGCGAGGCCGGCATTATGGTCCCGCACCTGGTACACCAGGTTGATGGGAACCTGCTTTATGGAATCGGCATCGTGCCTGGAGATATACTTGTTCCTGGCCATCTGCCCTATGACGAAGTTGCGGCGGGAGAGGGCCCTGTCCGGGTTGATTACCGGATTGTACCTCGTGGGCTTGTTCACCATTCCCACCAGGGTCGCGGCCTCCTCAACGGTGAGTTCGGAAGGCAGCTTGTCGAAGAAAGTCTCGGAAGCGGCACGTATGCCATAGGCGCTGCTGCCGAAGAACACCGAGTTCAGATACATCACGAGTATCTCGTCCTTGGTATAGTTGCGTTCGAGCTTCACTGCGGTTATCCACTCCTTGAGTTTGATCCAGACCATTCCTATCTTGCCAACGCCCTCCTTGCGGGGATATAGGGTCTTTGCGAGCTGCTGGGTGATGGTGGAACCGCCGCCCTGGCTGCTGTCCCGCATGAGGATGGTCTTCACCGCCACGCGGATGAGGCCCTTGGTATCGATTCCGGAGTGCTTGCGGAAACGGGCATCCTCGGTTGCGATGGTGGCAGCCACCAGGTTGGGGGAAAGTTCTTCGTAATTTACAAAGGTGCGGTTTTCTATATGGAAGGTGGTCAGCACCTCGCCGCCATCTGCAATCACCTGGGTTGCAAGCTTGCTGTCCGGATGCTCGAGCTCCTCGAAAGAAGGGATCTTGGCGAACATCCATACGAGCAGCAGCAGAAAGGCCAGCAGTGCGAACGGAGCGGTCACCAGTATCCAAAACCACTTTGTTATCTTTTTCTTGGTTGCGTCTTCCATTTTTTTAATCTACGATTAGAATTACAAAGGTAAATTTTTTTGGCGACAAATTTTGAAAATTAGCGAGTTTGTGTTTTACTTTGCAAAAAATTGAACGTTATGGAGGGTAATTTAGTAATAGTCGAATCACCTACCAAGGCCAGGACAATCCAAAGGTTTCTTGGCGATGGTTTCACGGTGAAAGCCAGCGAAGGGCATATCAGGGATCTGCAGGAAAAGCAGCTCAGCATAGATATCGAAGGAGGGTTCACTCCCGAGTATGTGATACCGGAAGGCAAGAAGAAGGTAGTTGCCGAACTCACCAAACTTGCAAGCAAGGCCAGCGTCATATGGCTGGCTTCCGATGAAGACCGCGAAGGAGAGGCCATTTCCTGGCACCTTTGCGAAACCCTCGGCCTGGACAAGGCCCGCACCCGCCGCATCGCCTTCCACGAGATTACCAAAGATGCCATCATGCGTGCCATCGGCAATCCCCGCGAGGTAGACATGAACCTCGTGAACGCCCAGCAGGCCCGCCGCGTGCTCGACCGCCTGGTCGGATTCGAGCTCTCGCCCATCCTCTGGAAGAAGATCAACCGCGGGCTCTCCGCAGGGCGCGTGCAGAGCGTCGCCCTGAGGCTGGTGGTGGACCGCGAGCGCGAGATCATGGCTTTCCACCCCGAACCTTTCTATAAAATAGAAGGCAACTTCATCAACGCCGCCGGCATCTCCCTCAAAGGTGTGCTGGACGCCAGGTTCAAGAGCGCGGAAGAGGCAGAGAAGTTCCTGCAGGACAGCATCGGGGCGCACTACCTCATTTCTTCGGTAGACAAGACGGAAGGCAGCCGCTACCCGGCGCCCCCCTTCACCACCTCGACCCTCCAGCAGGAGGC